>CAJWGC010000019.1 GCA_913031525.1 uncultured Acidimicrobiia bacterium
GAGTCGGAAGCTTGACCCGCAGTACAGCCGCCTGGATTTCGTCAAGACGTTCGTTATGGCCCTCCTCAAGCACGGTGAAGCCATGTCCACCAAGGAGATTGCTCGGATCCAAACTCATGCCAGTCGCATGTCCGTAATTACGCAATACACGAACCCGGTCGGCAATTGCGGCATCATCGGTGATGACCATTCCACCAGCTCCAGCACCTCCGAGTACCTTTCCAGGAGCGAGACTCATACAGCCGATCGTGCCGAAAGTACCCACCTTTTTGCCACTGATTTCCGCTCCCACCGCCAGGGCAGCGTCCTCGACAACAATCGCTCCATTCGATTCGGCAATCCGCTGAATCTCTTCGACTTCCGCGGGCTGCCCAAACAGGTGCACCGGCATAACTACGCGAGTTCGGTTGCTAATAGCCTCTTCAACCAGTGCCGGGTCCATATTGAAAGTACGCGGATCGGTGTCAACGAGCTTGACTGTTCCACCAGCGTGAGTGATAGCGGAAGTGGTCGGTGTATCGGTGTTAGGCACTGTGAGCACCTCGTCACCCGGTTCAAGATCGAGGGCCATGAGAGCAAGCATCAAAGCAGCTGTTCCAGAAGCAACGCCGATTGCGTAAGCCGATCCGCAGTACTCAGCGAAATCAGACTCGAACGCGTCGAGTTCGGGACCAAGCACATACGAGCCGCGAGCAAATACGCGGTCTACGGCAGCGCGGATCGGTTTGGCAAGAGATTCATATTCAGCGACAGGGTCGCCCATTGGAACAGTCATGGTCGGCATTTCTACCAGATTTGGAGCGAAATCTGATAATTACGCGAAACCACTGAGTGACGTAAGGAAGAAAAGGACATAAAGGAACAGGGTGACATGAAACTCAATCGTGACGGTGTAAAGCTCAACTATCAGGAAGCAGGAAGCGGCAGCGAGACAATGGTCTTGATCCATGGAGCCTTTGCAGATCTCACTTCATACTCCGAACAATTCGATCATTTCGCGACCACACGACGGGTGATCCTCGTCGAACTGCGTGGCCACGGCGACAGTGACAAGCCACCAGGTCCCTACTCAATCGAAGGATTCGCAGAAGATGTGACCTGGATGTGCAACGAACTCTCCGTCGATAATCCGATTCTTGTCGGCCACAGTCTCGGTGGCCTTGTTGCTGCCGAGGTATCTGGGCGCCAGGGGATGGGAGGCGCTGTCGTGAGTCTGGACTCGCCAAGTCTCATTCCAGGCTGGTCCCATAAAAATCCAGGAAAATATGACGCAGAGATGAGATCTCCTGATTTCAGATCGACTCTGCGTAGCTTTCTTGGCTCGGCTTATCTTCCCTTCGACGACCCCGAAAGAGCAGCGAAAGGATTTGAGAGAATCGACCAAGTTCCCGAACATGTAGTGATGGCTACATGGGATGCACTGATGGAATGGGATCCTGTTCCTGCTCTTGAAGCGCTTGAAGCGCCTTTCCTTTATCTCGATCATGGCCAACCCGATGTCGACATTGAGGTCATTCGCAACTATTGCCCACAGGTTGTATACGGTCAGACTGTAGGTGCAGGGCACCGGGCCCTTCAGGTTGTTCCTGATCAAGTGAATTCCATGCTCGAGCGATTTATGCAACATGCAGACGAATTAGCTGATTTCATGAGAGCGACCGCCGGCGGCTACAAATACAACTAACAACCTAAGACCTGCAGAAAAAGCGAAAGGAATCATGGAAAAACCCGACCCCAATGAAAAGTTTGTAGGTATTCAGGTCAGCCCCATCAGCTTCATCGATGAAGGCCTTGACGAAATGTTGGATACTCTTCAGCACCGAGTAGGAATAAACGTGTTGATGATCGGCACTGTGTCCTGGCTGGGCTTGAAAGTTGGTCGCAGTATCAACCACGCGCTCGACGGATGGCCCGATCACGGCGTCCACGAACCACTGTCCATGAAGGGTGGTGCCTACTGGAACCCCGATATGAAGTACTACGGCAATACGACAATTCGGGATTTTCGGAGTACAGATCCGGAGATGGAAGGCATCGACATCCTGGATCTCGTGATTCCTGCTGCTCACGAACGCGGCATGAAGGTCATGCCAGAGCTAATGGAGCCATTGTTCAAGTATGCCGGACACGGATCGGTCAACAACGTCGACATTCCAAACCTTCCTCAAGCTCTCGAGATTGACCTATTTGGACGATATGGACCAGAGCCGTGCACCAATAACCCAAACTACCGGACGTGGTGGCACTCGATGGTGGAAGATCAGTGTCGCAGCTATGACATCGACGGGCTTATGTGGTGCAACGAAAGGCGTAGCCCGCTAGATCTCATGATCCAGGGATCAGCACCGGCATGTTTTTGTGAACACTGCCGCCGACTAGCTCTGAACCGAGGAATAGATGTCGATAGGGCGCATCGCGCCTTCTTCGAAGTATGGGATTATTTCGAAAGAGCTCGCGCTGGCGAGGACTTCGCTGACGGTTCGTTAGTCGAATTCCTTCGCGCCCTCTTACGCAACCCGGAGATATTGGAATGGGAACGGTTCTGGCTAGAACGCAACAAGGATCTCGACCGAGAACTCTATGGAATCGTCAAATGGTGTAACTCTGACATCGAGTACGGACTCAACGTCTGGAATCGGAATCACTTCAATCCGATCCGCAAAGCGCAGTGGCCTTGGCTCGAACAAACTCGTTATTCCGATTGGGTCAAGCCGATTACATACCAACATCAATCCGGAGGCATCTACACAACCGAGATGAATTACCTCCACGCCAACATCCTGCGCGATGTGACTCCACAGGAGATGACTCCAATTATGTATCGCTTCCTGGGCATGAACGAGGCACCTTGGGATGAGCTGATACAGACTGGACTCGACCCTGACACTTACGTATTCGACCAGTGCTCAGATACCGTTCGAGGCGTGCAGGATAGAGTTCCGGTCTACATGGGACTCGGTGTAGACGCGCCGAGGACGCGTGCAGACCAAGCTCAATCAACCCCGGACATAACGTATCGAAGTGTTCTGGCAACTTATCGAGCAGGTGGCCGTGGTGTGATCTTCTCGCCAAACTACGCCAGCATGAAGTTGGATAATCTCGATGCAGCTGCCAGCGCTTTGGAAGAATTGGGATTGAAATAACGAGAAGATCGAACCGATATTTAGATCGTTTAATTGTCGTTTCTGATGCGATTTAGCGGATCGTCAGTTGACAAGATGGAACGGTGACGGAAGAATCACGTTCGATCAGGGAGGGATGTTGCCTTCCGCGCCATCGTTTCAGTGGATACTGTGACGAATGTGTGAGGTGGTTTCCCTCAACGAAGCGAACAACTGAGGCCTGATCGGAGGGAGTAATTTTATGCGTCCGATGCGTATTAATAGTAAAGAACGGCAGGTGAGGAAGCGCGGGCTCGCCACCCGTATCAGTGTTTTCATCGCAGTAATGGCTTTGATAGCCGCTGCTTGTGGTGACGACGAGCCAGCTGCGACGACCGCTGCTGCGACGACCGCTGCAGCAACTGCTGCACCGGCTCCTACGTTGGCACCGGTATCAGCTCCTGATATTCCGACGTCTAGCGTCAACATGGCAATCTATCCGTGCTGCGCTGACCAGTCTCACTATCAGATCGCACTGGTAAAGGGATGGTTCGAAGAGGTAGGGCTCTCGGTTGACGGTGGAGGATTCCATCTTTATACCCAGTTCGATCAAATCGTTCCTTCGATGCAGCGCGGCGACTTTGACGTCGCAGGCATCTTTGTCCAGGGATATCTACAAACACTCGACACGTTCGGGCAGGACATCCCACCCATCTTCTTCACTGACACTTATGTCGGCTATGCGATCCTGAAGTCCCCTGACAGCACTGCCAAGACTGTCATGGATTTCGTGGATGAAGGTATGTCCTTCGGTGACGCAGCAGCCGCAGCGGTGCAGCAGCTGGAAGGTAAAGAGGTTTACACCCCGCCCCACGGGCAGGTTCAGCCTCCATATCCAGATGTATTCCTTAGCTATGGCGGCATGACCTATCCCGACTCACTTGATATTCAGTTCCTTGAGGACGTGAAGATCATCGAGTTGGCAGCACAGGAAGGGCGCGTTGAGTTCGCTATTCCTTACGCTGCTCCTGTGGTAGTTCAAATGATCCGTAACGGTTGGGAGCCAGTGATCAACACGGTCCAGACGCTCGAAGATGTGGGTTCCCCACAGGCCGAGCGGATGACCAAGCTGGTCGGTAGCTCCGGTCTCATGGCTCAGCGATCCTGGGTTGAAGAAGATCCTGACCGCGCACTTCGTCTACTGAGCGTGATGTTCCGTACACTCGCGTTCCTCGACGACCCGGCAACGCAGGATGAAGGCTATGTAATTCAAGCCGACCTGATGAACGCCGAGCGCGGCCTCGAGTTGATTCCTGATGACGTAGGCGTTATCTGGGACAACATCGACCCGATGTGGACGTATGAGGATCAAGGTCCGAATCTGTGGGACGACCCGGGTGCGGGTAACCACGTAGAGACAGCCTTGACCACTCAGATCGGTGCATTGATCGAGAACGGAACCTTGACTGGTCCGATCGAGAACTATGACATTGATCGTTTCCTTGTCGCTAAGGATCTGTTCAATCAGCTCCGCGACCTCCAAGGTGAGGCCGATGCGCTGATGGCCCAGGCGAGCTCCGCTGGAGAGTTGGCTCCAGGAGCCGACGCGGTAATAGCTGCAGCACAGAATCACTACGACAACTACAACTTCCTCGACGCAGTGCGCTTCCTAGAAGCCGCTCTGGGTTCGTAGGAAAATAGATAAATAGTAGAGGGTGTAATGCCCTTTCTTACTCTGGAAGCGGGGAGGTTTATAGCCTCCCCGCTTCCAGTTATGATGGACTAAGTGACTAACAGAACAGACTCTCAAACATTGATCGGACATCCGGAAGGAAACTCCGGACCTTCACCGGGTGCAGTCCGTCGTCGCAAATGGATAATCCGTCTCCTTTTATCCGTCGTCGGCGTCGCGATAGCCCTATTGGCCTGGCAGCGACTTGCAGATCACGTCGGTTTTGCTTTCGCATCTCCCTTAGACATATGGCAAGACCTTCGAGAAAACATGTGGAAGAGCAAATATTTGGAACAGAAGGGATTGTCCGATGGAGGCGGGTATCGGGTACATCTTCTTGCAACGGTCTGGCGCGTCCTCATCGGTGTTGTATTTGGCGCGGCAGCCGGCGGTTCTCTAGGACTTCTTAGCCTTCCCATCAAAGTTATCCGCGAAGTCATCAATCCTCTCGCTGCTTTCTTTGGTGCAGCTCCGATTTTCGTAGCAGCGCCCTTTTTCTTGATTTGGTTCGGTATCACCCCCTGGGCCCAGGTATTGATGGTCGGTTTCTACACCGCACTGCTGATGTATATCTTTGCTCGTCGAGCAGGAGAAAATCTCGACGCAGGCTATGTCGAATCGGCAATGACCCTAGGCGGAACACCAGCATCGATCTTTCGCCATATCTACCTTCCGGGAACCGTTCCCGAAATCGCCGGTGGTTTTCGTATCGCTCTGGCGGGTGCTTGGGGATTGGCGGCGATCTCAGAGTTGCTTGGCGCTCAGGAAGGGGCCGGATTCCTCATCAAGTTCTACGCCACAGCATTCGTAGTGGACGGAATGATGTCGTTAGTAACACTATTGGGGTTGGTAGCAATATTCGTTGACCGGATTGTGGTGTTCGGTCTGTCCTATCTAATACGGTGGTCGGAATCAGGCCGAAGTCTTGACCTATGAGAGAACGGAAATAATGACGGAGCTAAATGGAAATGAGGGATCTGGAGTGAGAGATGTCACCTTTGAAGGTGTGTGGTGCGTGTTCGAGCATCGCTCGGGTCAACTCGTGCATGCCTTGCAAGATGTATCGTTCACCGTTCCAGCGGGGCAGTTCGTCGCCGTAGTCGGACGTTCTGGCCATGGCAAGACCACAATGCTGCGAGTACTCGCTGGATTGCAACCTCCTACAGCGGGTCAGGTAACGCTAGGCGAATCTGTGGTGACCGGACCTAGTGTCGAGCGTTCTATGGTCTTTCAGCAAGACACAGTATTTCCCTGGATGGACGTCAGGGATAACGTGGAATTTTCTTTGAAATCTCAAGGCAGTACGAAAGATATCCGGCGAGAGACCTCCGACCAGCGTCTCGAAGATGTCGGACTCACAGACTTTGCTGATTCTTGGCCTCGTGAATTATCCGGTGGCATGAGAAAGCGGGTGGCTCTCGCTGCTGTAATGGCTTCCGGATCCAAGGTATGGTTGATGGATGAGCCTTTCGGATCTCTGGACTATTTCACAAGACGTAGCCTGCACGATCTGTTAATCAATCTGTGGAACGAATCGAACATGACGATCTTCTTTGTGACTCATGACATCGAGGAAGCACTTATCCTCGCGGATCGGGTGATGCTGGTTCGCGACGGGAAACTCGTTGAAGACATTGAAGTCAGCTTGCCTAGGCCTCGAGACGAAGATGTTCGTGCAACTCCAGAAGCCGTCGCGTTGAGCAAGACGATCCTCGATCACCTCGGGATCCGCGAGGACGAAATTGTTCCTGAGCTTCGAGGAGATAGCAACTAGTGAAAGCACTGCGTCGGATCTGGAAATTCGGCAAAGATCATCCGACCGCGGTTATCACGTGGGCGATCCTGCTCACCGGATGGGAAATCGCGGCACACTTGGCCCCGGAACCAACATTCGCGCGGGCCCCGATTGTCCCAGCCTGGGAATATGTTTTCACGGATGCCTTCAAAGCATTGTCAGGAAACTGGACGATCCCGAGGTGGGCTCCTAACCCAGTTAGCGGTGGAGAAGAGACATATCTGGGAGCGGTTCTGGCACTGGGTTACAACACGTTGAATAGCATGTACCGATTGTCGCTGGGGCTTTTCGTGGGGATCATCGCCGGAGTAGGCAGCGGCCTATTGCTCTCTTACTATCCCTGGATCCGGCAGATGGCCTGGGCGCCACTTAATCTTCTGCGGATGTTCCCGCTGTTGGCTGCTATCCCCATCTTTCAGTTCTGGCTCGGCGCCAATCTACGGGGAACTACCACATTCATAGCGTTTGGAGTTTGGGTTCTACTCGTCGTAGCAACCATCAACGCGGTTCGTAACGTACCGGATCGTTTTATCGAAAGTGCCCGCACTCTAGGTGCTTCCCGTCTTCGTACGTACAGGTCCATCGTTGTGCCAGCCGCGATACCAGAGTTGCGAACCGGGCTTTTGCTATCAGCTGGACTGAGCTGGTCACTAGTTGTCGGTGCTGAATACATCGGAATCAGTAATGGACTTGGCAATCTTTTGTCGGTAGCCGAGTTCACAACAAATACGGGACGCATGATCATCATCGCTGTCGTAATCGGTGTGTCAGCGCTCGTTACATTCTTTGTCCTCAACTCGATCTTCAATCGGTTCGTCTCATGGATGCCGAGAACTGCGGAGACTAAAGGATTAGGTTCGGCAGCAGGTGCAGCGGCTCTCGGTGGGCCGATGGGAGAGTGACTGCCTGGCGCAAACAACGCACTAGCCACTCTCACAAGAAATCTGAAAAGACCATTTGATGTTGGTGGGAGTATTATTCGGGATCGCTGCAGCTTTTTCGATCGGCATCAATCAAGTCTTAATGACATATGCAGCGCGGCAATGGGGAACCATTCGGGCAACTCTGGCAAGCCTTGTCATTGCCTTCGCTTTCTTCATCCTGTTTGCTCTGGCTACTGGAGCCAATCTCCCATTTCGAGGTAACGATCTATTCCCGCTCATATTAGGAATAGGTATTGCAGCAGGAATCGCCTACTTGGCGCAGCTGGAGAGTTTGCGCCTGGGCCCACTTTCTGTTGTTTCACCGATAGGCGCGACTGCAGGTGCCATGACAGTCTTTTACGCTTTCGTCCTGTTGGGAGAGCGTCCTAGCTCTCTGCAATGGATCGGCATACCTCTGGCAACCGCAGGTGCGATAGCCGTGTCGATCGAACGTATCGCGGGCCGCAAGTTCAAGCTCATCAGTAAAGGACCCCTCTTTGCTTTTATTGCAGTGGTCACTGGAGCCATTTCAAACGCCGTACTGCGTATACCCGTTCGCGAACTTGGATCTATGGCAGCGATCATATTTCAGCGTTCTTTCACTATCGCGCTTGTCCTAATGGTCTTCTACATCATGGCGAGAAGAGGACGATTGCTCGCCCGGATCAGTCAAGAGACACCAGTAGAAACGAAAAAACCCAATGCAGATTTCATCGAAAAGTTCAAGTGGCGTTTTCTGCTCTTGATAATTGGCTTCTTGGACGCGGCAGCTTTTATCTTCTTCGCTGAGGGTCTGCAGCGGGCTGACGCATGGCTAATAGGTATTCTCTCTCAGAGCGGTCGTGTAATCGCTGTAATCGGCGGCTTCGTTTTTTTCCACGAACGACTAAGAAGTCACCAATGGCTGGGAACGGTAATGGTTCTCGGCGGCCTCATCCTCTCAGTTCTCGGATAAAGCTCGCGGCTGGTCCACTCTAAGAGATCCTGTCGTCAACACTGTGAATCGCGACGAGCCGACATGCATAATCAGCATATGACGCTCTGTTGCATATCGACGTTAAGCGTGTTCCTACACTGATACTTGTTTAGATGATTTGACGATGAAAGGGTGAACTATGGATCTCGGAATTGCCGGCAAGATTGCCCTCGTTGGGGCTTCGGCAAACGGATTGGGTCTGGCGACCGCAAAACAACTCGCCGAGGAGGGCTGCCACGTGGCGCTGTGCGATATCGATGATGCTGCCATAACAAAGGCTGTCCAGGAAGTCCAAGATGTCGCAAAAGGCGGCAAAGTATCGGGCTGGCAGGCAGATCTCACAGACTCTGAATCGATCAACGCGTTGCTGAACACTGTTGAAGATAACTTGGGCGGAGTGGACATCCTGATGACTAATTCAGGAGGCCCCCCTCCCGGTACCTTCGACTCGGCAACAGACGAGAAGTGGCAGCGCGCCTACGAGCTGACGTTTTTGAGCGCTGTCCGTCTCATCAGAGGGGTATTGCCAGGGATGAAAGAACGCGGTTGGGGGCGCATCATTAATTTCACTTCGCGGACGTTGCGCGAGCCAATCGAGAACCTGATGATCTCTAACGCTGTCAGGCTCGCCGTTGCCGGAATGGCAAAAACGCTCGCAGCGGAAGTAGCGAGCTTTGGCATTACTGTGAACAATCTCGGCCCCGGACCTACAGCCACGAATCGCGCTATAGAGCTGGCGCAAGCCCGAGCGGATAAAAAAGGCATCGATCTCGATGAGGAACTTGCTGCTACCGCAGCACGGATCCCTCGAGGAGGAATGGCAAGTCCCGAAGAACAAGCCTCAGTTGCAGTATTTTTGGCGTCAAAACAGGCTTCTCACTTAACGGGAACATCCCTCATCGTTGACGGCGGCGAAACTCGAGCGTTGTGATACCTCGTACGGTAGACGGAAGACCGCTCTTTACCGACGCTGGTCGCCAGTTTGATGCGCTGTTCGAACACGGTGGCGCAGAAGAACCACACGGTTTGTATCGCGAGTTACGTTTACACGATCCTGTCTTCTGGAGCAATGCAGCGAATGCTTGGGTGTTGACTCGGTACGCTGACGTTCGCCGAGCTCTCGGTACTGAAACGGATTTCGCTGTGCTATATGGTGAGGCTGGAGCGACAATTCACGGTAAGAGTCTTCTGCAGATGCGAGGAAAAGAACACCGACGCAAAAAAGCAGTCATTGCAAGAGAGATTCGCAATCTCAAGAAGCTCGAACGCTTAATCAGACCCACAATTGAGCAGATTGTCTCGCAACTCATCACCAATCTGCGTTCCAGCAAGGGAGCCATCGAACTGCGATTGGCGTACACGGGAGCCGTCCCACTTGCAGTAGTGACGTGGCTGCTCGAAATTAGTGAGCCGGACCAGTTGCGCGGTTGGTATCAAGATCTTGCTTTAGCCGGTGTAGAGAATCTCATTGGCAACCCTGAAATCCAGGCTCGCGGTCTTCAGGCGCTACACCAATTCGAGGAAATTATTGCACCAATAGTGGCTGCACAAGTAACGGAACCCCAGCAAGGAGTCCTCGGAGCTTTAGCCCAGCTCGAAACTGATGGAACCAGGATGTCAGAAAACGAGCTCACGACATTGGCAGGTTTCTTACTTACTGCGGGTGTCGAGACAACCGATCGAACAATGGCGTCTTTGCTAAGACGGATAGCCTTGTATCCCGATGAGCGGCGCGCATTGCAAAATGATCCTGCTCTGGTAGTTCCCGCTATCGCGGAAACACTTCGATTCGAACCTGCGGTACACGGGGTTGGACGCATGGCTTTAATTGATGACCAATTTAGCGATATCGACATACGAAAAGGAGAACGACTCATCGGCTTAATCGGGTCAGCAAATCGAGACGAAGATCATTTCCCTGATGCCGATCGATTCGATGTCGAACGTTTCGTAGATTCAGCTGATAAACAATTCACCCCTGCATCGGACGTTCTCACGTTTGGGGCCGGAGCCCATCACTGCACGGGCTCATTGCTCGGCAAGCTGGAGATGAAGATCGCCATAACAGAGTTTTTGTCTGCATTCGGTTCGATGTCGCTACTACCCGAGTCTCCTCCACCGACTGGCGTGATGCTTCGTGCACCCGAAAAAGTAATCGTCAAGTTAAGTGCTCATGGAGAAGGTCTATCGTAAAAGAAGGCTTTCTCTGTGGGCGTTGACGGACTCGAACCGCCGGCCTCTTCCTTGTAAGGGAAGCGCTCTAGCCAGACTGAGCTAAACGCCCTGATCGCGGTCTGATGTTACAGATCAACTCGCCTTACCCTCCAAAACATCCTTCCAAGGCTGCCATCCTCGGATAGCTAGACGCTGAGAATCTAAGGCGTTCAATGATGAGAAAGAACGAACTTAGCTCGAGCTGGAGCAAACGACAGCGTAGAGTTCCATTCTGCCTATTGAGCTTGCGGCGATGAAATTGCGAGCAAAGGAGGAAATGTGATGGAAGCAGAATTAAAAGAGGCGATCGATGCAATCCATCCAGCAGACGGATGGGTGCATTTAGCAACTATCGGTCATGACGGGAGTCCACACGTTGCTCCCATGATGCTCGCGGTGGGGGACGACGTGCTTCTTTTCAGCCTGACTGGTATGCAAAAGAAGCTCAATCTGAAGCGTGACCCCCGAGCTACTGTTTCGATCGGCCAGTCTGGAACGCTGTCGCATGTCATCGCATGGGGCACGATTGAGATGCGCCATGACGATGAGGCCCAGAGATGCTGGGAAAAGATGATGGTCGATGCATTCGGTGAAGCAGGTCTGGAGAAACGCTCTCGAGCCCTCTCGCCTGACGGAACAAGCCTCGGCGTGATGACTGTGTCTCGCCATAGAATATTCAATATCCAATGACTGAATTGATCTTCAGCCGCGGCTGGAATGCAAGATCGCTACTTGAATCGCTACAGAATGACCGTCTAGGAGACAGGAGACCTAATGGTCCGCGGTTACATTGACATTTCACAGGGACAAGTTCATTACAGAGAAGCTGGTGATGGACAACCCCTAGTTTTGCTGCATCAGTCGCCAAGTTCGTCTGCAATGTGGGAAGCCGTTATTCCCGTATTCGCTGAATGTGGCTTCCGGACAGTCGCGTTTGACATGCCTGGCTATGGCATGTCCGATCCTCCTGACAAAGAGCCCACACTCGACGATTACGCCGAGTGGACGTTCGAAGCTTGTGATGCGCTCGGCTTCAGACGACCACATCTGTTTGGGCATCACACCGGCGGGTCTATAGCAATAAAAATGGCCTACCTCCGACCCGCCGGAGTCGGCAAAATTGCGATATGGGGGGTTCCATTGCTCGACAACAACA
>CAJWGC010000020.1 GCA_913031525.1 uncultured Acidimicrobiia bacterium
TCATTTTGCCATTCAACTAGATCAAGCCTTCCTCCTCCAGCACATATCATCCCCATAGCAAGACTCAGCCATGTCTTTCCAACTCCAGTAGGTGAATACAACATAATTGCTTCACGATCATGAATCAGATTAGAGATTAAAACCTTCCTTTCGGGATAAGATTTTTTACTCATCTCAGTCCAGCTAGAGACTCTAAGATGTTCCCTTTTTTTAATACCTTCATCCTTAAGATTTTTCTTTGGTATAAAGGGAAGTATGTATTTGTTGCCAATCTTCTTTTGTTCTTCATGATTAGTCGTTAGTGTCATTTTGAAATCCTCCCTTTACTACTTTGGCAACGCGGTTGATAGCAATGACGCGCTCATCAAACTCAGTAGATTCTCGCGTCCTATCAGATCTTCGTTTCACGCTGCACTCCTTGCCAACTTCTCATTGCTTCAAAACCTCAATCCTTCTCCGCGAGCAGCATCAGCTAAAGCCTTGACGCGCCCATGAAACGGGAAACCTCCGCGGTCAAAAATAACTTCGCCAATCCCCGCATCTCCTGCTCGGACTCCAATAAGCTTTCCGACCTCGGAAGCGGTTGAGACGGTAAGACTGGCTACTGGCAATTCACGAGACGATGCCTGCGCCAGGGTCTGACCAGCATCGTCATCAATAAGTTGAGCGTAAATGTGGCGATTGCTACGGAAGACGGCAAGACGTGGACGTGTCGAGGTTCCCCTCAGAGTCTTACGCACGCGGGCGTGTCGCTTCTTGCGCGCATCTGCGCGTGATCTTCCCATATCGTTACACCCCAGCCTTTCCGGCCTTGCGTCGCACGTATTCCCCAACGTAACGGATTCCCTTGCCTTTGTAAGGCTCGGGTGGGCGCACTTGGCGGATTTCGGCAGCAACCTGTCCAACCTGCTGTTTATCGATCCCGCTGACAATAATGCGGGTAGGGTCAGGCACTTCGAACGAGATCCCGTTCGGTGCTTCAATATGAACTGGATGCGAAAAACCAATCTGAAGCTCGAGTCGCTTCCCCTGAAGATTGGCCCGGTAACCGACACCTTCGGCGCGCAATTCCTTGGAAAACCCTGTTGAGACACCAGCAACCATGTTGGCAAGTAGAGCTCGACTGAGACCGTGCAGCGCTCGCACAGTGCGCTCCTCGTTCTTCCTAGAAACTGTCACCACACGATCTTCAACCCTGAAAGAAACCTGTTCGTCGAAACGACGAGTAAGGACACCTTTCGGGCCCTTAACGGTTACATCAAGTCCGGAAAGCGTGACCTCAACACCGTCAGGTACCTCAATGGGGTTGCTGCCGACACGACTCATTATTACCAAACCTCACAGAGGACTTCGCCTCCAAGGTTACGGCGACGCGCCTCTCGGTCAGTTAATAGGCCCTGGGAAGTAGACACAATGGCTATCCCCAAACCGCCCTTGACACGAGAAATTTCAGTGGCTCCTTTGTAAACCCGCCGGCCTGGAGTGGAGATTCGCTGCAAACCTTTCACGATTCGAGAACGACCCTCCCCATACTTAAGTTTGACTGTAAGAGAGCGGCCAACCGAGGCCTCTTCATCTCTATAGCTGTCAACGTATCCCTCTGCTGTGAGGATGCGCGCAACTTCAACCTTCAATTTCGATGACGGCATCGTTGTCTCTGGCTGAAGGACATTGTTTGCGTTGCGAATCCGCGTCAACATGTCCGCGATTGGATCGGTGTACATGCTTACCAAGAAGCCTTTCTCACTCCGGGGAGCTCACCGAGATGGGCAAGTTCCCTTACACAGATTCGGCACATGCCAAATTTTCGCAAATGCCCACGAGGACGTCCGCAGCGACCACAACGCCTCCGATAGCGAGTCGAGCTGGCATCACGCGACCTCTTGGCGATCTCTTGATAGGCCTCACGTTTATCTCCATAGTCGGAATCACCATCCTTGATGATATCGGTGAGTTCCCGTCGACGTTCCGCATAAAAGGCAATGAGTTCGGCCCTACGCGCATTCTTTTCAAGATTCGATTGCTTAGCCATCACACACCTACCTGCTGTTGCCGGAAAGGAAAACCAAAAGCGGCGAGAAGCGACAGTCCCTGCTCATCGTTAATCGCAGTTGTCACCAACGTTATGTCCATACCTCGGACTTTCACAATCTTGTCGTAATCGACCTCGGGAAAAATGAGCTGCTCAGTTACGCCGAAGCTGTAGTTGCCGCGACCGTCGAAACCTTGGTTGCTGAGTCCTCGGAAATCACGAATACGCGGAATAGCAAGAGTGACAAGTCGATCGAAAAACTCCCACATGCGGTCACCGCGCATCGTTACAGAGGCTCCGATTGCCATTCCCTCGCGAATCTTGAAGTTTGCGACTGATTGCCTAGCGCGGTTTACCCGAGGTTGCTGCCCAGTGATCGTGCGCAGATCCGCAATAGCAGCGTCGATTACTTTCGCGTCTTGAGAAGCATCTCCTGCGCCCATGTTCACAACAATCTTTTCGAGCGTCGGAACCTGCATGACGTTGGTCAGCTCAAGATCCTCCTGAAGCCGGGCAGCGATCTCATCGTGGTATTGCCTTTTGAAGCGGGGCATCATGTGAAATCACTCCCACATTTACGGCAAACCCTGTACTTGCGTCCCTCGGAATCGAAACGAGATCCGATTCGGGTAGGTCCGCAGTCGGAACAGACGATCATCACGTTTGAAGCGCTGATTGGCATATCTTTATCAATGATTCCTCCCTGCATGGCTTGACCTGCAGGACGCTGGTGCCGCTTAGCCGTAGCGACACCCTCGACGATGACCTTGTCCTCAGCAATGAGAACGCGAGCGATACGACCCTCGATGCCTTTATCTTTGCCGGTAGTAACACGCACTGTGTCGCCAGTCTTGAGTTTCATCACAGCACCTCCGGAGCAAGAGAAACGATGCGCATAAAACGCTTATCTCGAAGCTCTCGACCAACCGGCCCAAAAATACGAGTACCTCTAGGCTGGCTTTGCTCATTGATCAGTACGCAGGCGTTGTCGTCAAAACGAATATAAGTTCCGTCGCGTCGCCTCGACTCTTTACGGGTCCGTACCACTACTGCCCTGACGACCTCTCCCTTCCTGACCGTACCCCCAGGGATCACGTCCTTGATCGTCCCGACAATGACGTCACCAAGCCTCGCGTAGCGGCGTTTCGAACCACCGAGTACGCGGATACACAAGAGTTCCCGAGCACCAGTGTTGTCGGCAACCCTAAGACGGCTCTCTTGTTGGATCATCTCGCTCTCTCCACAATTTCAGTTAAGCGCCAATGCTTGGTCTTCGACAACGGTCGAGTCTCCGCAATACGCACGGTATCGCCAAGGCGCGCGTCATTGGATTCGTCGTGCACATGAAAATTCTTGCGAACCGAGACGGTTTTGCCGTATTTCGGATGGCGCTTCGAGCTAACGACCTCAACTGTGACCGTCTTGTCGCGAGCATCAGAAATAACCACGCCTACACGCGTCTTGCGTCGACCACGTTCGATCGTCATTAGACAGACTCCTCTTGCCGCCGCCACGCCGCTATCTCCTCTTCAGACATCACAGTGCGTATACGCGCGATCTCTTTCTTGACCTGACGAATGCGCGTCGTGTTGTCGAGCTGATTCGTCGCCAGTTGGAACCTGAGATTGAACAACTCCTCCTTCGCTTCATCGAGTTTCTCAATGAGCTCGTTGTAGTTCATATCTCGGAGCTCGATCGCCTTCATAGCTCCTCCCTAGAAACAAAACGTGTCTTGATCGGAAGCTTGTGACTGGCCAGTCTCATTGCTTCACGAGCAAGGCCTTCGGTCACGCCAGCCATCTCGAACATAACGCGACCGGGACGAACTGGCGCTACCCAGTACTCAGGATTTCCTTTGCCAGAACCCATTCGTGTCTCGGCCGGCTTCTCGGTAATCGGCTTCTCAGGAAAGATGGTGATCCATACTTTGCCGCCGCGCTTGATAGCTCTTGTCATGGCGACACGAGCTGCTTCGATCTGACGTGCAGTGATCCAGCCAGGTTCCTGGGCCTGCAATCCATATTCGCCGAAAGAGACACGCGTACCTCTTTGTGCCTGGCCGGTCATACGACCCTTCTGGACCTTACGGTATTTAGTACGCTTCGGCATAAGCATTAGGACTCGCCACCTTTTTCAGACTCCTCATCTGCACGTGACCCGGACTCCGAAACAACACCTTCTGTGGTCTCCTGCACCGATCCTGCGGTCAACGCAGATTCCGCCACAGGTTCTTCCTGCGAAACCGAATTTTCGACGCTCTCCAGCGGAGCAGTCGATTCGGCCTCCAGCTGTGGTTCTGTCTCATCTACTGCAATATCCTGATGAAAATCTTCTCTGAGAACTACTTCCGCATCTTCACGAGCCTCTTCAAACTTGTCTTTAGCGTCGGCAGTGGTGAGCTTGCGGCCGCCGCCCGCCTCGATGAGTCTTTTGCCGCCTCCAGCTTCTACCAGGCGCTTTCCACCTCCCGCTTCGATAAGTCGTACTTCTTTACCACCAACACCCGCTTCAACACGTGAACGAGCAGAACGACGGCGCTGAGCTGGACCTCCCGCAGCGAGACGCGCTTCTGCCGCGATCTTCTCTTTGTTGCTATTGAACGAGGGCATCAAATCGCCTTTATAAACCCAAACCTTCACACCGATCGCGCCAACAGTGGTTTTCGCTGTAGCTTGACCGAAATCGACATCAGCGCGTAGCGTATGCAGCGGAACCCGACCTTCCAGATACCACTCTCGGCGACCCATGTCTGCATTCCCAAGTCGACCCGAGGCCTGAACTCTCACACCTTCGGCTCCGGCCTTAAGAGCAGTCGTGAGGGTGCGTTTCATCGCACGACGGAACGACACTCGACCTTCGAGCTGATCGGCGACGCTACGAGCCAGCAATGCGGCATCAAGTTCTGGATTTTGAACTTCGATAACGTTGAACTTGACCATGCGCCGGGTAAGCCTCTCAAGCCCACGCCTGAGTCGGTCGGCTTCGGATCCAGCACGCCCAATCACAACTCCCGGCCGAGCAGTGTGTACATCTATCTGCACTTTCTTGTCGCCGATTCGTTCGATGTCAATACGAGAAATCGCGCCCCGCTTGAGTTCTCCACGTAGATAACGTCTGATCTGAGAGTCCTCGTTGACCTGCTTGGCATAGTCCTTCTCGGAGTACCACCGAGATTTCCAGTCGGTAACTATGCCGAGGCGGAGTCCGTAAGGATGGATCTTCTGTCCCATTAGATCTTCTCCTCGTCATCATTCTCGTTAGCCACAACAATCGTGACATGGCTGGTTCTCTTGCGAATCTTTGTAGCTCGGCCGCGAGCGCGAGGGCGATATCTTTTGAGAGTTGGGCCTTCGTTGGCGTAAGCCTCAGCAACATATAGCTCGTCTGTATCAAGAGCGAGGTTATGCTCGGCGTTGGCGACGGCAGAGTCGAGCACCTTGCGGATAGTGGTAGCAGCTCGTCGATTAGTGAAGTCGAGCACGTCTCGCGCATCCTCCACTTGCATACCACGGACAAGATCAAGGACTCGACGCACCTTATATGGCGATTGGCGAATATGCCTGGCGGTGGCGTGTGCTCTCATGCTCGCTTCGCCGCTCTTTCTCCTGCATGGCCACGAAAAGTACGAGTCGGCGCGAACTCACCAAGTTTGTGTCCAACCATCGATTCGCTGATGTAGATCGGGACGTGCTTACGGCCGTCGTGCAACGCCAAAGTGAGCCCGACCATTTCAGGAATAACAGTGGATCGCCGACTCCAAGTGCGAATAACTTTCTTGTCCCCGCGAGCATTGGCGTCTTCAATCTTACGAAGAAGATGCTCATCAACAAATGGCCCTTTCTTCAAACTACGAGCCATTAACGCCTCCCCTTTTTGCTGCGACGGCGCACAATGTACTTATCGCTGGCTTTCTTTTTTTTGCGAGTTCTTCCCTCTGGCTTTCCCCAAGGACTGACCGGATGGCGACCTCCAGAACTCCGGCCCTCTCCTCCTCCAAGAGGGTGGTCTACAGGATTCATCGCCACACCACGTGTTTGGGGGCGCTTTCCCTTCCAGCGATTTCTTCCCGCTTTCCCAATCTTTACTAATTCAGCCTCAGTGTTACCCACTTGGCCGATTGTCGCCCGACAGTCAAGAGGAATCTGACGCATCTCGCCTGAAGGAAGCCGAAGTAATGCTAAAGAGCCCTCTTTGGTCATCAATTGAATAGCTGCACCCGCCGCTCGGCCGATTTTGGCACCGCCACCAGGCCGTAACTCGACAGCATGAACAACTGTTCCAGTAGGAATATTACGAAGCGGCAAGGCGTTGCCAACGCGGATCTCAGCTCCAGATCCAGAAAAAACATTGTCGCCGACGGAAAGGTTGACGGGGGCGAGGATATAACGCTTCTCGCCATCGACGTAGTTCAACAAAGCGATCCGCGCGTTACGGTTCGGGTCGTACTCGATAGCAGCGACCTTGGCAGGAATGCCGTCCTTGTTCCGACGAAAATCTATGATGCGATAGCGGCGCTTGTGTCCTCCGCCGCGATGGCGAGAAGTTATACGGCCGTACGCATTACGCCCCGACGACCGTTTGTGCTTGGCCACCAACGATTTCTCCGGCTTTGATTTTGTAACGGACTCGAAGTCCGCGACCGTCTGGAAACGGCGTCCTGGAGAAGTTGGTTTCACTTTCTTAGTTGCCATCTCAAACCTCGAAGATATCGATCGAATGGCCTGCGGCCAGTTTGATGAGAGCTCGTTTCGACGCGGCGCGCTGACCGATAACCCACCCTGTTCGCTTCTTCTTGCCCTTGCGATTTATTGTGTTAACCGACACAACCTTCACGTCGAAAATCTTCTGAACGGCTTGCTTGATCTCGGTCTTATTGCTGCGCCGATCCACGACAAAAGTGTAAATATTGTTTTCCTGAATAAGGTCATACGACTTCTCGGATACAACTGGCTCTAAGAGGACATCACGCGGATCCTTCATACCTCGCCATCCTTTTCAGCAGCTGCAACGTGCTGTTTCGTATCACGGTAGGATGACTGGCCGAGATCGAGCGTTCCTCCGCTCATCACGATCGTCTCGGCCCAGAGTACGTCATAAGTGTTGGCCTGACCGAGATTGGATGCGATCACCCCTTTGATGTTACGAAATGATCTGCACACTTTCCGTTCGTGATCTTCGACAATCAACAGAACTTTGCCGACGATCTTCATAGCCTCAAGTAACGCAACAGCGCGTTTCGTGCTTGGCTCTCCCCAAGCGTCAAAGTCGCCGACTACCTTTATCTGCCTTTCGGCTGCTCGCGTGGACAGGGCACTACGAAGCGCTAGACGCTTCATCTTCTTGGGCGTGCGTTGCGAGTAGTCACGCGGCTTGGGTCCGTGGGCAACACCGCCACCCGCCCACTGCGGTGAGCGGATCGAACCATGCCGGGCACGCCCTAGGCCTTTCTGACGCCACGGCTTACGACCGCCACCTCTCACCTCAGCCCTGGTCTTGGTCGAATGAGTACCAGCTCTCGCTGCCGCCAACTGAGCTGTCACGACCTGATGCATCACAGAGACATTGGGTTCGATTCCGAAAACTTCGGGCAGGAGATCAACTTCTCCCAAGGCATTGCCTTTGAGGTCAAAAAGATCGGCGGTCAAATCAACCATTGGCCTTCACCGCTTCGCGTACTAGGACTACAGAACCTTTGGGGCCTGGGATTGAGCCACGCAGCATGATGATGTCTCGTTCATCGTCAAGCTTGACCACCTCGAGATTGAGGACTGTGACCTTTTCATTACCCATACGTCCTGGCATCCGCTTACCACGGAAGACACGAGATGGCGTCGAAGCGGCCCCAATGGAACCAGGAGCTCGATGGACCTTGTGCGTCCCGTGGGAAGCCCCTTGACCCTTGAAATTGTGACGCTTCATCACACCAGCGAACCCTTTGCCTTTCGAGACGCCAGCAACATCAGCCTTGCCTCCTTCTACAAAGAGATCCGACGCTTTGATGACTTGACCCAGTTCATACGAATCTGGGTCATCAACCCGAACTTCAACTACATGGCGAGCCGGCGGAATGCCTGCCTTGAGGAAATGACCAGCTTGAGGTCGAGATACCTTACGCTCCGGAATCTCTTTGTACGCAATCTGGATAGCTCCATAACCGTCAGTATCAGGATGTTTTATCTGGGCAACATGGACTGGCCCAGCTTTAATTATCGTGACTGGGATCGCGCTCGATCCTTCATCGAAAATCTGAGTCATGCCCAACTTCTCGCCAAGGATGGCCTTCATGTCTTGATCTCCACCTCGACACCCGCTGGTAAGTCGAGGCGCATCAGTGAGTCAACCGTCTTCGGGGTTGGTTCAAGGATGTCAATGAGGCGCTTATGAATACGAATCTCGAAATGCTCACGGCTGGTTTTATCCACGTGTGGACCTCTAATGACGCAGTATCGATGAATACGGGTCGGCAGCGGAACCGGGCCTCGAATCTTGGCTTGTGTACGGCGCACCGTCTCAGCAATCTTGCGCGCGGACTCATCAACCACGGAATGGTCATACGCTTTAAGGCGAATCCGAATCCGATGCTCAACGTCAGCCATCTATATCTCGCTTCTCTTAACTCTTGCGTCTCTTAAAAATATGAATTCTGGTGTTCTATTTGATGATGTTGGTAACTCGGCCGGCACCCACCGTACGGCCTCCTTCGCGAATGGCGAACCTCAGTCCCTCATCCATCGCGATCGGAGCGATCAAATCCACTCGCATCTCTGTGTTGTCACCCGGCATCACCATCTCTGTACCTTCAGCCAGATGGATCGACCCTGTCACATCCGTCGTTCGGAAATAAAACTGCGGTCGATACCCATCAAAAAATGGGTTATGACGGCCACCCTCCTCCTTCGTCAGTACATATACCTGCGAATCGAACTCCGTATGTGGCGTAATCGACCCTGGAGCCGAGATCACCTGACCCCGCTCCACATCTTCCTTACCAATACCCCGCAACAACAAACCGACGTTGTCTCCAGCTTGAGCCTCATCCAACAACTTCCGGAACATCTCCACTCCAGTCACTGTCGTCGTCTGCAAATCTCGGATCCCAACAATCTCCACCTGAGTGCCCGTCTCGAGCATCCCCTGCTCTACCCGTCCTGTCACAACCGTCCCTCGGCCCGTAATCGAAAAGACATCCTCGATCGGCATCAAAAACGGCTTCTCCGTATCGCGCGCTGGCTCCGGAACATACGAATCAACTGCCTCCATCAACGCCAACACATTCGCCGCTTCGGCCTCATCACCCTCCAACGCCTTCAATGCCGAACCTCGGACCACCGGTACATCATCGCCAGGGAACTCATATTCTGTTAGCAAATCCCGAACTTCGAGCTCTACCAAATCCAGAAGTTCCTCATCATCAACCTGATCCACCTTGTTCAAAAAAACGACGATGTACGGCACTCCGACCTGACGAGCCAACAAAACATGTTCGCGAGTCTGCGGCATCGGTCCATCTGCAGCCGAAACCACCAAAATCGCACCGTCTACTTGAGCCGCTCCCGTAATCATGTTCTTTACATAATCCGCATGTCCTGGCATATCTACATGCGCGTAGTGACGATTTGGTGTCTCATACTCCACATGGGCGATCGCGATAGTGATTCCGCGCTCACGCTCCTCCGGAGCTTTATCAATCTCGTCAAACGCCGTAAACGCGGTGTCTCCCACCCCAGACTCAGCCAGTGCTTTCGTAATCGCCGCCGTCAAAGTCGTCTTTCCATGATCTATATGGCCCATCGTCCCCACATTCACATGCGGCTTGGTACGCTCAAATTTCGCCTTGGCCATCATCAGCTCCTTTGGGTCACTCGCCTCGAACCTTGGCCACAATTTCTTGTGCCGCGGCGGCGGGTACTTTCTGGTACGAGTCGAATTGCATGGTGTATGTAGCCCGTCCCTGAGTTCGAGAACGAAGATCCCCCACATAGCCGAACATCTCGGCAAGTGGAGTCAGCCCCTTCACAACTCGGCCCGAGCCTCGGGCTTCCATAGAATCGATCTTGCCGCGGCGAGCGGAGAGATCGCCAATGACGTCACCCATGTATTCCTCAGGAGTGACTACCTCTACGGACATCATTGGTTCCAACAGTTTGATTCCGGCGGCACGAGCGGCATCTTTAAGTACCATCGAACCAGCGATCCGAAAGGCCATCTCGTTCGAGTCCACAGCGTGAGAGGACCCGTCGACGAGCGTGGCCTTGAGGTCAACAATGGGATAACCCGCCAGGACACCTCCCTCTAGTGCGTCCCGAATCCCTTTTTCTACAGCCGGAATAAATTCACGAGGTACGCCTCCGCCCTTGACTCGATCATCAAACACAAATCCCGAACCGGGGGAAAGCGGATCGAGATTGATGACCACGTGTGCGTACATGCCGGAACCTCCGGTCTGACGCTTGAATTTTGTGTCGATTTTCGATACAGCTTTCTTGATCGTCTCTCGATAAGCCACCTGTGGGCGACCGACGTTGGCATCGACTTGGAACTCACGCAACAATCTGTCGACAATAATTTCGAGGTGTAGTTCTCCCATCCCTGAGATGATCGTCTGACCAGTCTCATGATCGGAATGAACTTTAAAAGTTGGATCCTCCTCCGAAAGCCGACTCAGAGCGTTGCCGAGTTTGTCTTGATCCGATTTAGTCTTGGGCTCAATCGCCACCGATAGCACTGAGTCAGGAAAAGTCATCGACTCGAGCTGAATTGGCGCGTTCGGAGCAGCCAGAGTATCGCCTGTCCTGGTGAACTTGAGGCCAACAGCAGCCACAATGTCGCCGGTAACAATCTCCTCTATATCCTCTTGATTGTCAGCGTGCATCCGTAGCAAACGGCCGAACCTCTCCTTCTTGCCGTTCGTCGTATTAAGAACGGCGTCGCCTTTCGCCGCGGTACCTGAATAGACGCGGAAATAGGTGAGTTTTCCAACGTATGGATCCGACATAATCTTGAAAGCCAACGCACTGAAAGACTCGTCATCCAGTGGCTCTCGCTCTAGGTACTCGCTCCCCTTGCCAGGATGGAAACCCTGAACAGGGGGAAGATCCTGCGGGCTAGGTAAATAAGCAACAATCGCGTCAAGGAGTGGTTGCACTCCCTTATTCTTGAACGCAGTACCGCAGAGCACCGGCACAAAAGCTTGGTTGATCGTTCCGGTACGAATAACACTTCGAATCTCATCTGGATCGAGAGTGTGGTCGAGAAGGTATTTCTCGAGAAGAACCTCATCTTCAGAAGCCACAACATCAAGCATTTTGTGGTGCCACTTTTCAGCAAAAACCTTGAGCTCGGTCGGAATTTCAACGATTTCGCGCTGACGCCCCTCCTCATCGTTCCAAACGATCGCTTTCATTTCGACAAGATCGATGATGCCCTCGAAGTCAGCTTCGGCTCCTATCGGAATTTGTAGCGGAACCGGATTGGCAGCGAGACGTTCCGCGATAGAGGCAACCGACCCGTGGAAATCGGCTCCGATGCGGTCCATTTTGTTGATAAAACAGATTCTCGGGACAGCGTATTTATCAGCCTGACGCCAAACCGTCTCAGTCTGTGGCTCCACTCCCGAAACGGCATCGAACACAGCAACAGCCCCATCGAGGATTCTCAACGACCTCTCAACTTCAACTGTGAAATCAACATGGCCGGGAGTGTCGATGATGTTGATCGTGTGGCCGTCCCAC
>CAJWGC010000021.1 GCA_913031525.1 uncultured Acidimicrobiia bacterium
GCTTTACCCATAGAACGAGCCTCAGCGATAGCTGCTGCAACAGCCCGTGGAGTGTGGGCATAATCCACTACAACCCGAAAAGGCCACGCACCGTCGACAATCTCGAACCGACCAGGAACTGCTCGAAGACTCTCAAGGCCGGCACACACTTGATCGAAGCCGATACCGATTTCGAGGCCCATCCCCGCCGCCACAAGGGAATTATCAACGTTAAACAGACCTGCAAGGGGCAGACGTATTGCTGCCTCGCCCTGGGGTGTGCTTAGCACGAAAGAAGTACCCGTGCTATCGCCAACGATGTCGGCAGCTCGTACATCAGCCCGAGACGATCGCCCGACTCTCAGAAGAGGAATCTCGACCGTATCTGCCAGACGTTTGCCCCATGGATCGTCAATCGAAATTACTGCGCGTCGAGACCGAGCTGGACTAAACAGGTCCTGCTTGACAGCGAAGTACGACTCCATATCCCCATGAAAATCAAGATGATCTTGAGACAGATTCGTAAACCCGGCAACATTAAATCTCAGTGCATCAACACGGTGCAAAGCGAGCGCGTGTGAGGACACCTCAAGAGAACATATCTCAACCCCACGATCCACCATTCGATGTAGCAACCGCTGGATATCAGAAGCCTCTGGTGTGGTGCGCTTCAGCCCAAGTTCATCCGCTCCAACGCGAGCACCCAACGTCCCAATCACTCCCGACTGGCACCCAGCCATCGAAGCGATCCTGTGAAGCATGTAGGTAACTGTGGTTTTACCGTCCGTCCCGGTCACTCCAGCAAGATCGATAGCTTTTCCGGGGAATCCGTGCACGACAGCCGCTGCTATTGCCAAAGCAGCTCGAGAATCATCGACTAACAACATCGGAATTGGAGACGAGATAGCTCGTTCAAGAATCAAGGCAGAGGCCCCGCGTTCAACAGCCTCTGACACAAATTCATGGCCGTCTCGCTTATCACCCGGAATTGCTACAAAGACCGATCCATGGGTCACATTCCTTGAATCGTGATGAACGTCTTTAACCACGACATCACCGTTAGGCAACATTGCTCTTAATTCCTCCGCAATATGAGCGAGGGTCACAGGCTTAGGGAACATCTGGTACCACCCCAATTCGATGGAGTGCTGCTTGAACAATCTCAGCGAATACCGGAGCTGCCGAAACTCCCCCGAAACGGAAATCCGCGCCCTCGGCATTTTCTCCCTTCGGATTATCGAGCATGACCGCCACCGCAATATGCGGCGAAGAAACCGGAGCTATGCCAATAAAACTTGCCACACGAGCATTTTCACTGTATCTGCCGAGCTCGGGTAGGAATTTCTCTGTCGTACCTGTCTTACCTCCTACTGTGTATTCAGCGACAGCAGCCCTATGACCAGTTCCCCGTTTGGATTCGACGACACCGCGTAAAAGCTTCTGCATAGTTTGCGCGGTTACCTCAGAAAGCACGGGGCGCTTGAGCGGGTGGAATCGCTCCCTCGATCCATCAGCTCGCACGATCTCCTTGACCACATACGGCTGAACCCAGACACCATCATTTCCGATCGTGGCGAAAACCGAAGCCATCTGCAAAATAGTTGCATCGACGCGGTAACCTATCGCTGTCGAAGGACCACACGTCGAAGCACACCAATCTTCGACAGGACGCAACAAGCCCGATGCTTCTCCAGGAAGATTTCCTGTAGCTTTCCGACCTAGCCCGAATGCAGAGAGATAGTTGTAATGAATTTCGTTACCGATCATTTCCTGAATTGTGATCGTTCCAATATTGGACGATCGAGCCACTATTTCGGCAACGTTCATCTCTTCTTCTGACCGACGACCGACATCGGTGTATACCTTGGGGTCGGGTTCTAGTGGTATGACGTATTTAGACGGAAGAAGAAGCAAGGTTTCTTCACTAATCACATCTTGATCAATCGCTGCTGCCACAGTCACAACTTTGAGTGTTGAACCCGGCTCATACATGTCAGCTATCGCTCGATTCCGAAAAGTAACTGGATCGGCTGTAGATCTTCTATTCGGGTTGAACGAAGGAGCAGTGGCCATTGCCAATATCTCTCCAGTCGCTACATCAAGCACGACAACCGTTCCAGAATTTGCCTGAGTCTCTTCTAACGATCTGACAAGAGCCGTCTCTACGGCATGCTGAATCTCGCGATCAATGGTCAAAACAATATCCGCACCGTGGACAGGTGGTTCAACGACGAATTGGCCCTGCGGAATTGGATTTCGGTATGGATCGCGTTCGATAATTTGGCTGCCAGACTCTCCCTTCAGTGCTTCCTGGTATTGATATTCAAGACCTTCAATTCCTTCTTGATCATCATCACGTACGAAACCAATGAGTTGGCTTGCGAGAGAATCTGCGGGATAAACACGCTTGAATTCCTTTTCAAAGTAGATTCCTTTGAGCGACTCGGTCTCGACCACGTCCCGAACACGGGCTGCTTCTTCAGGCTCCAAACGTCGCGCTATATAAACGAATCTCGATTTCGCTGTAAGACGCTGAATGAGCTCTTCTGCTGACAAGCCCACAATCGGAGCCAGTAGTTGAGACGTAATTTCCGGTTCGCGCACAACAGCCGGATCAGCAAATACCGTTACGGCTTCCATCGTGACAGCAAGCTCTACGCCATCGCGGTCGAAAATCGTCCCACGTACTGCAGCAAGTTCTTCGTGCTTAATGCGCTGATCAAGACCCTGCTCGGCATATTGGTCAGCGCGAACAGCTTGGATATCTATCAGTCGTATCCCTACCCCGATCCAAGCGAACACCAAAAGCACGCCCACTAGAGCAAGCCGCACATCCGGTACGCGCCATCGCGGACGCGCCACCCTACGTTCTCCCCGGGACCGAGAAGTCGAAACCTCCCAGGCCGCCAGCGTCCGGCCTCACCATCCTCCTAGATCCTTTCATCAGATATGTCCTGGAATCCGATCGGTTCTTCAAATCGCACATCATGGCTGAGCGGCCTGGAGAACCGGCGATCTGATCCTGTGATTTTCGAGATCCGCGAACATCGCCTCATCTGGCGCATCAAGCGCTATAAAAGTTGCTGGATAGACGAAGCCCATGGTCTGAGCGAGTTTGCTTATCCGCTCCGGAGATTGGAGCCGAGCAACCTCAACCCGTAGTGCACCATGGCGAGCCTCTTCCTCAGCGATTTTCTGTTCGAGGTCTTCGAGTACGAATGCAGTTTGATCGAGCGATATTCGCGAGAAGATCAATCCGAAAAAGGCGATAACCACAGCGACACTGAAAACGATCCATAATCTGAAACGAGGCTTTCGCCGCACTACTTTGCTGGTTTGTAGATCAATGGATGATTCATGACGTAGCGCTTCGGTATAGGTAGTCATGGCGCTATCCGCTCAACAACCCTGAGGCGTGCACTGCGAGCCCGCGGATTTGCTTCGATTTCCTGCGACGAGGGGGTAATCCCGCGGCTTGTTAAGGACCTGAGCTGAGCAGTATGACCGCAGACGCAAATGGGAAGATCAGGAGGACAATCACAGCCCGCTGTCCTCCGAGCAAACCGCTGTCTCACAATACGATCCTCGAGCGAGTGATACGCCATAACCGCGATTCTCCCCCCCGGACGTAAAACTTCAATCGCAGCGTCAAGACCCATCTGGATCTCCTCCAGCTCAGAGTTGACGGCAATCCGAAACGCCTGGAAAGTTCGACGAGCCGGGTGGCGTCGCCGACGTACTGCTGCAGGTACGGAAGATGCAATAACATCCGCGAGCTGAATAGTGTCGGTGATCGGGCGAGCAGCAATAATCTCCCTAGAAATTCGAACAGCATTGGGCTCTTCGCCGTAGCTCCGAATAACTCTCTCGAGTTCTGATTCTGGCCAAGTATTCACAATCACATCAGCAGTGAGAGGAGCGTCGGAGCTCATCCTCATATCCAACGGTCCTCGCTGACGAAAAGAGAACCCTCTGCTTGGCGTATCAAGCTGATGCGAGGAAACTCCAAGGTCGAAAACAACAGCTGCGATTCCGCCAAAGTCGGAATCACTCCCATCAGCTGTGAGTCCGTTTGTATTCCGGCAACCTAGAATTTCGATAAGTTGAGAAAATTTTCCACGCACGAAACAGATCCTCGGATCTTTTGGTACATGCACCTCTACGTCTGAATCGCGATCGATCGCGACGATCCGAGCGCTCGGCAAACCGCGGAGTATGGCGCGCGAGTGCCCCCCTCCCCCGAATGTGGCGTCGACAATCAATCCATCTTCCAGCGGCGCGAGCGATTCGAGAAGTTCCGCCTCCATCACTGGATTGTGATAGGCCATCGCCTCTCGATTCAACGGGATCGTCCGGCTCACGGTCAGCCCCCCGGAGCGCTGGAGCCAACATGGAAATAGGCGGAGTATGGGGCCTTCCAATTGACATCCGGGGGGCTGACCGTAAGTCGGCTCGACCTCGACCGATCGCAACGGCAGAAGGGGTCAACAAATGAGGACGCATCAGATGCCCTCCACATCGCTCAGCACCTCCTCGATGCCCGCGTAGTATTCATCGGCCTCAGCTGCTACCGCGACCCAGGTCGAGGTGGCCCAGAGCTCAATACGCTCAGCCACCCCGACCACAGTGACGTCCTTCTGCAGGCCAGCAAAACGGCGCTGCTTATCCGTCACCTGAATGCGACCCTGTTTATCTAGAGTCTGATCGCTCGCTCCTGCGAAAAAGGAGCGAGCGTAGTTCCTGGCCCGCCGATCTGTGCGGGGTAGACGGCTCACTCGAGCCATCTCTTCATTCCATCGTTCGAGAGGAAAGACGTAGAGACAGTTCTCTTGTCCCTGGGTAACTATGCAGCCATCAACAAGTGAATCTCGAAACTTTCGGGGCAGCACTAGTCGTCCCTTACTATCGAGTGAATGCTCATACTCTCCAAGGAACACGCGACCGTCGCTCCCTCACTCGTCAAATCTCTCCCACAAAGCCCCACTTTGCACCATTATTACCCACCTGTCAATTATGGTGCCCCACATTTACCCCATTGCATTGCGAAGAAGAACTGCAAGCTGCAGATTTCGAACTCGCGACACCGCTTCTAATGTCTGAATTTGCGGATCAAGCCAAGAGACTTGAAACTCAGGGCATGCTCCA
Organism: uncultured Acidimicrobiia bacterium; assembly: GCA_913031525.1. Lineage (GTDB taxonomy): Bacteria > Actinomycetota > Acidimicrobiia > Spongiisociales > UBA5794 > CAJWGC01. The sequence goes on from CAJWGC010000021.1 coordinate 5,125, forward strand.
ATTTGATGAAGAGAACCCTGCAATGATCGCACTGGTCGGGATCGGCGAAATGGGCGGAGTTTTCGCCCGGGCGTTTCTGCGAGCGGGCCATCCAGTTCATCCTGTAGTACGAACGGCATCGCCAAAAAAAGTCGCTGTATCAGTACCTGAACCTGCCCTGACTCTTGTCACCGTAGGAGAAAACGACCTCACTGAAGCTCTGCGTGCCTTGCCCGAATCCTGGCGTCAGCGAATAGGGCTCATTCAGAATGAGCTGCTGCCTCGCGACTGGATCGGAGCAGGATTAACCGACCCCACAGTGATCGTTGTCTGGTTTGAGAAAAAACCAGGCAAAGACGTCAAGGTCATCATCCCCTCTCCTGTGTATGGTCCTGCAGCTGGACTGGTGGCCGAAGCGCTCAAGAAAATCGACATCCCGACCAAAATGCTCTCAACCACAGCAGACCTCGAATTTGAACTCGTCCGGAAGAATCTTTACATCCTCACAGCAAACATTGCCGGAATCATCACCGGAGGAAACGTGGACTCGCTGTGGAAGAACCACCGATCACTCGCCCAACAGGTTGCCTATGAGGTTCTCTTAATTCAGGAGACACTTGTAGAAAATCCGCTCGACTCCGAAGCTTTAATCAATGCCATGGTCGATGCTTTCGAAGCGGATCCGGAACACGGTGCCACTGGTCGAAGCGCGCCAATCCGTCTCAAACGAGCTCTTGCGCACGCTGCCAAGGCAAACCTCAAAGTTCCCACCTTGAAATCGATCGACAATAAAACGGTCTAACTTGATCCCTCATAGGGGCTTGTATCAATAGTCTCAGCATCTCATACACTTGCAACAACTAGAAGATGATTAGCTGGCTCACTTCAGTATCAGCGTTGACTCAAGTACGGAATCCAAGCGGGATCGCCCCTGCGCTCAGCACCAAAAAAAAGAAAACTACGCCGAATCGGCATCGATGGCGAACGTGAGAGCGTCAGGCCAGCTTGCTCCGGCGTTCTCCCGCCTTTCTTCGTATTGCAACGACGGCAACAGGCAACAACGTTCTCCCATATGTGAACACCGCCCTGGGACTTAGGAACAACGTGGTCAATATTTTCGGCACAATCTCCGCAGTACTGGCATGCAGACAAATCTCGATGGAACACCGTTCTTCGATTTATAGGTATACGTCGGGAATAAGGGATTCGAACGAAATGACGAAGCCTGACGACAGACGGAGACGAAATCTCAAACCGTTCCGAACGCCATATCTCGGATTTCGAAGCAACAACGTCGACGCGCTCACGCAAGATCATCACGATCGCGCGACGAACCGAAACCATCGAAAGAGGCTCGTAAGTAGCATTCAGCACTAGGGCTCGAGGCATCGCTCAGCAGGCTACCAGCGAGTCGATACTGGACTTCTAGAAGTTCCCCGCAAGACCTCGATATCCCCGATCCAGCATTGGCAAAGAACGTGATTGCTGCCCGCGATCCAGATATAACTGCGAATAGCCGCCACTCATTTCAGTGCATAGGTTGAGATCTGACGTCTCGTTCGATAAAAAAGAGGAGATCGACCCCTCGGATTACAATGACGCTCTCGACCTAACAGATCCTCAGATCCATTTTCGTCGCCCTCTACTCCACTCTAAATATGAGATAACGTCATGAGGCTCCATAAGAGCATCGGATTTTCCATAGGCCGTGCGAATGCGCCAGGACACGTAGTGTGGATCAGGTATCGGAAGGAAGGGGGGTCTCCGCCACCACTGGTAAGACGCAAGAGCGAAGGATGTCCTAACAGCCTCAAACCATAACGAGGGACGCGCAGCCAGCGCGCGGACTACACGGGTATTCACCATTACGACATCGTAACGCTAAATGCTGCTCAACCATCTTCGACGTTACAAAAAAGGCACTGAGAAGGCACCCCCCGGAAATCAGACTGTCAACTCCGAACTCACATGGAAGACGAGAAACAGACGGCATCAATCGATCACCACTCCGATTCCACCCTCTACCTAATGTCCATTATGGAACTGTGGCGATATTCCTTGGACAGAAACCGGATCTATCAAAATGTGGGATTGCTTTAACCCGCGGCCTGTTCGGATTCGCTCAGCACATCTTCCTCCACACGAAACAGCATCTCTAAAAACTTCTCACGGTCAAGTTCGAATCGCGTCACATCATCTTCAACACTGAGCGCTATCTCGTTGATCGCTACAAAGAAAGCCAACTGACCTTCGCGAAGAGCATCGAGCAACTCGTTATCGTCTCCAGCTACGCGAAAGATCGAATTACCGTCGGTGACAAGCTTCACTTCCGACAGATGTCCATCCAGGTTGGCCATCCTACGCAAATAGTCCCAGGCTCGGCGGACACGCTGAATCGACATTCCGTTGTCGAGAAGACTCTTCACAACACGAAGAGCAACGAGATCACGGAAGGAATAGAGACGACGTCTCCCAGGCCGTCCATCAGTCCGCTGCAACGATGGACGTACCAGGTCCACCTTATCCCAATACCGAAGCTGATGAGCTGTGCACCCGGTAAGGATCGATGTCTGTTGCGCAGTAAATCCTTCCAACAACACTCCTCCAAGAGTCTCTCGCCCTAGGCGCTGCCCGACGCTCACAGCCACCTCGCAATCCCAAAAATCATCTCCGGATCCAAGATCCGGGAACGACACTTTAGCCTCCTCGATGCCGCTTCTGCCTGAGACGCTCGGACAAGCCATAGAATCCTGTACCAACTCCGATCTCAGACCTCCCTATTCGCATGTTGGTCGTAATCCAACCTGCAGCAATAAGCATCACGATGAATCCTGCGACCGCTAAAGGGGTTGAGATTGTGAAGAACGCCAACATCATGACAAGCCCAACGATGAAGCTAACGACAGCAACACGCTGCCCGCGGCGCCGTGCTGATTCGACGGTGGTCTCAGCGACAGTCTGAGCAAGCTTTGGATCTTCTTCGTAGAACTGACGCTCTATCTCTTTAAGGATATCTCGTTCATTATCGCTGAGCGGCATGATCGCGGCCTCCGGATTGGCTTCGCACTGTCATTATACCCAGGGGGCTAGTCTGGCCTTTGGGTGTCTTACAAACCTCTTTTCGTTTTATAACGTCGCTCTAAACGCGGAGCGATTCGCGCGGGCATCACTGCGTCAACTCCATAGCGCTCTCTGATCTTTCTGGCAACGCGCTCGACGCCACTTCGGGTCGATTCTTCAAAAGTCAGCTGATGCGGATCCGAGCAAGACACCAAACCCGAACCGCTCAATCCGAGAAGTCGAACACCGCGTTTTAATCGATCAACTCGATCAAAAAGCTTCTGAGATGTACTCCACAGTTCGCTCATTGAATCGATTGGCTTCGCAGCCGTGGCCGATCGGGTTACCGTCGTGAAGTCATCAAACCTCAATTTCAGAACCAAAGTTCGGGAGTCGAAGCCAGCATCGCCGAGACGAGTCCAAAGACGATGACACAATTCGAACAGCGCGTCGTCAATCTCAGCCCGGTTGTGAAGATCTACTGGATACGTTTCTTCAGTGGAAATCGATTTAATCTTTTCGGTCATCCTCACCGAACGATCTCCTCGGATGTGGGAGAGACGCGAAAGATGCGCGCCCAGAGAACGTCCTAATCTCGCTTGTAGAACAGAAACAGGTGTGGCCGCGAGATCACCCACCGTGACTATTCCAAGTTCCTGGAGCCCAGCTAAGGTTGCCTCACCAACTCCCCACAGCTTCCGTACCGGCAAAGGATGGAGAAAATCCAACTCACTGCCTGAATCAACAATAAAAACCCCATCGGGTTTTGCCTCTTTCGACGCAAGCTTTGCGAGAAATTTGGTTGTGGAACCACCTACCGATGCCGGAAGCGAGAGCTGACCTCGAATTTCAGCACGTATCGCAATGGCGATAGCAGTTGCGTCAGCGTAATGGAGCCGCAATCCACTGACATCGAGAAAAGCTTCATCGACAGATACCGTCTCTACCCGTGGCGTAAATCCAACGAGAACGTCGAATACCTGTTGCGACATCTTGTCGTATTCAGGTCTATTTGGTGAAACCAGTACTGCCTGCGGGCATCTCTGCTTGGCTTCCGCTATCGACATGGCAGAGGCTACTCCGAATCTACGAGCCTCATAACTCGCAGCAGCGACCACTGCTCTCGGACCGCTCCCTCCGACCAGAACCGGCCGATCGCGAAGATCCGGCCGGTTGAGACGTTCGACCTCAACGTAGAAAGCATCCATATCCACGTGAAAAATTGGAGCATCGATACTCTTCGTCATGACGACACGGTACCGGTGTACAAGCACATAAACTCTTATATCCATGACCCACCTAATTCATCTAGTCCGCCATGGCGAGGTAGAGAATCCCGACAAGGTGGTTTACGCGTCCCTTCCCGGATTCGGGCTCAGCTCACGAGGGCAAGAACAGGCATACTTGGCCAGTTGCCAACTCGCGTCGCGACCACTGACGCGGGTCATCACCTCACCGCTCGAACGAGCATCGGCAACAGCCGATACCATCGCCGAAAAGCACGGACAGAAACCGATCGTGGACGAAAGGCTGACAGAATGGTCTCTCGCTGAACGATGGGCAGGAATTGCCTGGGAGGAGCTAACCAATCGATTCCCCGGAGAACTGGAAGCCTATCTTGCCATGCCGGATCAAATTCTATTCGCGGCGGAGACTCTCGCCACCCTCTCAGCGCGTATGTCAACGGCGATTTCCGAACAAGCCTTTGGCCAATCGAACGGAGAAATCGCAATCGTGTCCCACCAAGACCCTATCCAGGCAGCAAGACTGAGCCTCAGCGGAAAGCCGCTCGATCAACTCCACATCGAAAAACCTGGGCATGCTTCAATCATTACGCTCAGCCCCGATGCAGCGATACCATGGCGCGAAATCGAATACTGGGAACCACCACAAGGATCTCAGTTCCCACCGACCGCGACGACTTCGTCCTGAAAGACCGTATCGATGGTGATCACGTGAAACGCGCTCCTTTCACTGTCGCAGCAGTGACTGTGCTCGCCCCTCTCGTCTTCGCAGCTCAATTAGGGCTGGACCCGGATCCTTTTGCAGACGGACCAGCAACAGCACTCACCGCAGGCCTAGTTGTGTTTGCTTTAATAGCAGTAACTGGACTTTTACTTTCCAGAGGTCGATGGTCTCGGAACCTGAGCATCGGCCTCTCGATCAGCCAAATCGGGCTCTTTGTATCAATCGGATTCAAACCCCTGTCTACTACTGCAGCCTTCCTTGCGGCGCTATCCATCACCTCGCTTACCGGGCCTTGGCTCACCGGATGGATCCGCCTTCGTCCAGCAGCCGATGGTCCAGATCCACGGGCTGTTTCGCTCGCGATTGGAACAATCGCGCTTCTCCCCGGAACTGCCCTGGCCTCTCCTGCCGGTTTCACATGGCAACATATTCTGTTTGTGATCGTCGCTCCTGTGATGGCACTCGCTTACTCTCAGGCCTCGATCGCCGCCCTCTGGGTACTGCGCCTGGGGCTCATGCCATTCTCTGTCATCGCTATATCAGCGTCTCCTTTAATAGGCGCTAGCTATCTCGCTGTTCACGTCATCGTGCTCACCGTCATCGCTTGGTCGAAAGAGACAATGTTGGCAGTAAGGCCACTGCTCGAACGTTCTCTAGGTCCGAGATCAGCCCGACCCCCCACCTCATTAGAAAAGAGCAAGAGGTGAAGCTCGGTGACATTCTTTTCGGAGCGATATCTATCGCCATTGGTATCTGGGCTGGCCAATCACTCGGCAACACACCCGGAGCCATCATGGGCGCCATCGTAGGATTCGGAAACGGCGCGGTGGTTGCTTACCTGAAGCTGAGATTCTCAATCGCTATACCCGTGTTGAGCGGCACGGTCGCAGGCGGACTGCTCGGAAGGAGCATCGTACGAGCTATTTGTTTCCCTGGTACCTGCAATTCTGCTGAAGTTGCTGCTGCATTACTGACCGGTGTGGGTTCTCTCATCGGTGTCGGACTTGTCACTGCGCTAGTAGTCAAATCGTTCGACGAGTATCGACAAGCTAACCCGCCTATGGGAAACGCTGACTGAAGTCGGTTCATGGACCCTTGAAGATCAAAGAAGCGTTGTGACCTCCGAAGCCAAAGGAATTAGTCATCGTGATCTCAACTTCGAGTTCCCGAGCTTCGTTAGGAACATAATCCAGATCACACTCGGGATCTGGGGTCGTGTAGTTAATCGTCGGAGCCACAATCCCATCTCGGATTGAGAGAATGCATGCCAGAGATTCCAGAGCGCCGGCACCACCAAGCAGATGACCCGTCATCGATTTTGTGGAACTGCCGGCGACATTCCTTGCCCTATGCTCCCCAAGCGCCTTCTTGATTGCAAGAGTTTCACAGCTGTCATTCAGTTGCGTGCTCGTACCGTGGGCGTTGATGTATTGAATGTCACCCGGGTTGAGCCCTGCGTCCGCCACTGCCAGCTCCATACCCTGCACGGCACCCCGCCCATCGGGCGGCGGCGCGGTCATGTGATGAGCATCACCAGTAC
>CAJWGC010000022.1 GCA_913031525.1 uncultured Acidimicrobiia bacterium
GACCGATGAATTCGACTCCAGCCAGCAGTTCTCCGTTAGTGACTCCGGTTGCGGCGAAGAAAGTGTTGTCAGAATTGACCAGGCCTCGATTCGTGATTACTTCGTCGAGGTCGAGGTTGTGATCGTGAGCATAGTTCCGCTCTTCAGTATCGCGAGGCCACAGTTTGCACTGAATCTCGCCGCGGAGGGCTGTCATGGCGCATGCGGCAGTTACGGCTTCTGGCGATCCCCCGATTCCGAAGAGAATGTCGATCGGACTGTCTCTTTTAGCTGTAGAGATTGCTCCTGAGATATCGCCGTCTTCGATGAGAGCAATCCGGCTGCCGGTTTCTCGAATCGCTTGGATATAGCCTTGGTTACGGGGACGGTCGAGGATGATCGCGGTGACATCTGATATGGCTTTACCTTTTGCCTTTGCCACACGTTTCAGATTTTCTTCGACTGGCGCCTCGATGTCTACCAAGCCGGCGGCTTCCTCACCGACCGCAAGTTTGTCCATGTATACGAGTGCTCCCGGAGCGTACATCGAACCTTGTTCTGCTAGGGCAATGACAGCGATAGCGCCAGGCATCCCGAGAGAAGTCAGGCGGGTGCCATCCACAGGGTCTACTGCTACGTCGACTTTCGGGGGCTCACCATTTCCGATTGATTCACCGTTATAAAGCATTGGTGCTTCGTCTTTTTCCCCCTCGCCGATAACGACGACCCCGTCCATATCGATCGTACTGAGTACGGCTCGCATCGCGTCAACGGCAGCCTGATCTACGGCTTCCTTGTTCCCCCGTCCCTGATAGCGGGCTGCAGCCATGGCGGCCGACTCTGTGACTCTCACGAGCTCGAGAGCGAGGTTCCTCTCGGGCTTTTGGCTCATGACTTCTCCGATCTCGTTTATCTACGCCACTCGTAAGACCAGCGCGTCTCCTTGTCCTCCGCCTCCGCAGAGGGCCGCAGCGCCGATTCCGCCACCGCGATTGCGCAGTGCATTGATGAGAGTAACGGCGATGCGTGCTCCTGTAGCTCCTAGCGGATGACCAAGCGCTACAGCCCCTCCATTGACATTCACGATGGAGTGATCGAGTTGGAGAATCTGAGATGACCAGATTGCCACTGAAATGAAGGCTTCGTTGATTTCCACCAGATCGAGGTCAGCAACTTTCAGTGAAGCGTGTTTGAGGGCGATTTCCAGTGCTTCTGCTGGTCTCTCATGCAACGTAGCATCAGGTCCTGCCGTCTGGCCGAAGGAAATAACCTCCGCCAGTATTGGAAGCTTGGCTGCTTCAGCCGCTTTTCGGTCAGCGACCACCACTGCGGCGGCACCGTCAGAGATCTGAGATGCATTTCCTGCAGTGATAGTTCCTTTCGACGAAAACGCTGGATGAAGAGAAGATAACTTTTCTACAGTCGTGCCGGGACGTATTCCTTCGTCGCGATTCGAGACGAAAGATCCTTCTTTTCCATCGGATACAGGAACCGGTGTGATCTCATCAGCGAAAGCTCCGGATTCGGAAGCAGCTAGTGCCCGGTTATGACTGGCTGCGGCCCATTCGTCTTGTTTGTTTCGGTCGATGCCTAAAGAGTGGTTTTTGCGATCAGACGACTCGCCCATGGTGCACTGATCGAAGGAACACCAGAGTCCATCGTGCTGTACGGTGTCACGTAGGGGCCTGTCGCCGATTCCGAACCCTTGGCGGATTCCTGAGACGATATGCGGTGTGTTTGTCATAGATTCCATACCGCCAGCTACTACAAAGTCTGATTCTCCGAGACGGATATGGCGTGTGGCCTCAGCTATCGATGTCATTCCAGACAGGCATACCTTGTTGATTGTGGTTGCGGGTGTTGACATCGGAATTCCACCGAATCGAGCTGCTTGGCGAGCGGTAATCTGCCCCTGACCAGCCTGGATAGCGTGACCGAAAAGAACTTCATTTACTTGTTCGGCTGGGAGCTCTGCCCGTTCGAGGGCAGCTTGGATGGCATATCCGCCAAGCTCCATTGCTGTGAGCGACGAAAAGACCCCATTGAATTTGCCTATAGGGGTTCGCGCTATCGAACAGATGACCGGATTGGGCATTCGTGATTCCTTGCTATGCACGATTGAGGATACCGGTAGAGAAAAGATTCGGCTGCAGTCAACCTTCGGACTTGGTATTTGTCTTTGAGGTTTTGTGCGGGATGGGAGCGCGGGGCGCTGTTCTGATGTTTCCAGGGCGCCACGCGCGAACCCATTCGCGTTGGCGATGAGGCGATGGCGGAACCGCTGCAGCTGTAGCCTCTTCGTTCAACAATTGTGAGATCACGGTCGCGATCGCTGCTGATTGTTCATTGCTGGGATTGCCAGAGATAATCATGTCTTCAGCTCTACAAGTTCAATGAGGGTTCCTGCGAATGTATGTGGATGTACAAAAGCAATTCGAGAGCCGCGGCCTCCTTGCCTTGGCGTGTCATCCACGAGCCGGGCGCCTTCGTCACGTAGATGTTCAAGCGCTTTCTCGATATCGGTTACCGCGAGTGCGATGTGATGGAGTCCCTCACCGCTTCGTTCGAGGAACCGTCCCACAGGTGTATCGGCCCCCAAAGGCTGAAGCAGTTGGATGTAACTTCCGCCTACCGCCAGCATTGCTTCTTCTACGCCTTGACTTTCGATGGTTTCCCGGTAGAGAGGAGTTCCGCCGAATAGATTTTCGTATTGGGCTATAGCCTTATCTAGATCCGGCACAGCCAGAGCAATGTGGTCGAGGTTGTATGTCAGCATCACGGGTAGGTTATTCCGTTCTCATGTCGCGTTGGCCGAAACTGTTGTTATCGATATTTCGGAGGAGCAGATATACCGCTCTGGTTGCAACTTCTCAATCTGGATGGTTCCATAATTTGACAGCGATTTGCAATATTTCAGACCAGTTCGAAAGTAGTTTTCTCTATTGCAGTTGGTTCGTTCGTCAGGTCAGGCGTCACGTGCTGCTAAGAGAGCGTCTATTGCATCATCAGGTACATCTAGGTCGCCACGACCTCTGCCGATGAAAATATCCTTCTTGTAACGACCGTGGTAGTCGGAGCCGCCTGTAGCAGCGATGCCAAGTTGAAGGCAGAGGTTGGCTAGATGGGCGCGCTGATCTGGCATGTACTCACCGTAGTAAGCCTCTATTCCGCCGAGTCCTGCGCTAGCTAACTTGAGAAAAGCTTCGCGGTAGTCCTCAGAGGAGATTCCTAGAGTATGCGGATGGGCTATGACCGGAACGGCTCGCGAGTCGCGAGCTAGCTCGATCGCGCGCTGAGCGTCGAGGCGCTGTCTTGATACGTACGCTGGTCGACCTGTCGCTAGATATTTGTCGAATGCCGATTGAATGTCGGCTACATAGCCCTTTTGGACGAGCACAGCGGCGAAGTGAGGCCTTCCGATTCCGGAGCCGTCTGCTTCTGCGTCGATCTCCTCGTACGAAATTTCGATACCTAGATCGGCCAATCGTTTCACCATTATGTGGTTGCGATCCTGTCGGCCTTGCTGAAGAGCAGCAAGCTCGTCTTGCAGCGGTCCTGCTCCTGGATCGAGGAAGTAGACAAGCATGTGCATCGCCCTTCCGGACCAATTCACTGACAGTTCTGTTCCTGGAATGAACTCGATTCTCGCTTTGTTGGCTGCCGTTTGAGCTTCGATGATTCCGTCGAGGTTGTCATGGTCCGTGAGCGCTATTGCCGAAAGTCCTGCTTCGGAGGCGAGCGATACCAGTGTTGCCGGGTCGTCTGATCCATCCGACTTATTGCTGTGGAGGTGTAGGTCGACTGACACTTATCCACCGGAGAGAAGCGGAAGATCTCGGTTCTTATCCATTACCCCAAATTCTTAGCGCGACAAAGAAAACGATAGCGAAGAGCACGGAGTAGAAGACGACACGACGGGCACGTTTAATCAGCTGGACGCGACGCGCTTTTTTCCGCTCCGCGGCCTGTTTAGCCAGTTTGTTCGCCCTTTGCCGAGCTCGTTTTTCTGTAGACATGGCTCTCTAATTATAAATACAAGACGTCTTTGTCAACCAGGTTGGTTATCTCACTTCCCAGTGGTCATTCGCTCAAAATACAAGGTCTCTGTCGGGCGGCTCCTCTTGCCGTGTCCGTTTTCGGCGTCATCCTGAAGGCCTTGTATTCAAAGGAATGGGGATGAATCGACATCTCGATCGGACTAAGAATTGCGCCGGTTTCTTGTCTGTCGTTTTTATCGATACCGCTAAGCATGCTCCGGATAGGAGAATCAGGATTGCAGCGACGACGACAGAAAAACGGAACAAGGGGATGATCGCAACGGCTTGCGATGCAAGCGAAGCATCTTGGAAGGTGCCGGTAAACTCCTCGCGGGATGTCTCTTGTGGTTCAAAAATACGGTGGCACATCGGTGGCGAACGCGGATCGGATTCGCAACGTCGCTGAGTGCATTGCTGCGACCCACAGCTCAGGTTGTGAAGTCGTGGTAGTCGTTTCGGCTATGGGCCATACGACCGACGATCTGCTGCATCTAGCAAGAGAGGTGAGCGATAACGATCACCCTAGAGAACTAGACATGCTCTTAACTGCAGGCGAGAGAGTCGCTATGGCGCTTTGTGCGATGGCGCTGCGAGACCTTGGGGTTCCAGCAGTTAGCTTGACGGGATCCCAGGCTGGGATTCTCACCACGGCTGCACACGGCGCGGCAGAGATTGTGGGTATTCGCTCTTCCAGAGTGAGAGAGAGCCTCTCAGAAGGACGTGTGGTAATCGTCGCTGGGTTCCAAGGAGTTGACCCTGATTCAAAAGAGGTAACCACCCTTGGCCGCGGTGGATCTGATGCGACGGCGGTGGCGTTGGCGGCTGATCTTGAGGCGGATGAATGCGAGATTTACACAGACGTTGATGGTGTTTTTACCGCCGACCCGCGTGTTGTGCCAAACGCGAGAAAGATAGATGAGATCACCTATGAAGAGATGCTGGAGCTCGCTACAGGTGGCGCCAGGGTACTGATGCCTCGGGCTGTGGAGTTTGGACGACGTTATTCCATCCCGATTCATGTACGGTCTTCGTTTCATGGGAGACCTGGAACCCTTGTTAAGGAGGACACGATGGAAGAGCCCATCGTTCGGGGCGTTGCCCACGACACTTCAGAAGCAAAGATCACAATTCACGCTGTGCCAGATAATCCAGGCGTGGCGGCGGCAATATTTGAGCCTCTAGCTGAGGCCGGTGTCAACGTCGACATGATTGTCCAGAATGTCTCACATGACGGTGTAACTGACATCAGCTTCACCGTCCCGAACCGGCAAATCGATTTAGCTCGTCATGTGTCCAACGATGCGGCAGATGACGTCGGTGCTTTACGTGTAGATGTCGATGACAATATCGCCAAAGTCTCTCTTGTCGGGGCTGGCATGAAGACAGAGTCTGGAGTCGCGGCGAAGATGTTTCGCGTTCTTTCCTCCCACAACATCAATATCGAGATGCTCTCAACTTCGTTGATACGCATTTCGTGCGTTGTTCGCGGCGAAGAAGTCGAGTCGGCAGTGAGAGGTCTTCATGAAGCCTTTGCTGTTGGCAGTGACCAAGAGACTGTGAGGTGACAGCTCCGTTGAGGATCGGTATCGCGGGCGCTACCGGAGTGGTGGGAAGCACGATGCTTGCAATTCTGGAAGAGCGTGATTTCCCCGTTGGGGAACTTCGTCTTTTCGCGTCGGCTCGATCAGTAGGCCATAGTGTCGCTACACGATGGGGAGATGTATTCGTGGAGGATTTAGAGATAGCTGATCCTTCCGGTCTGGACATCGCTCTCTATTCGGCAGGGGCGGATCGCTCTAAATCCCATGTTCCTCGTTTTGTAGAAGCCGGGGCGGTGGTCGTCGACAACTCTTCGGCGTTCCGTCTAGATGCAGCGGTTCCCCTTGTTGTCGCTGGAGTGAACGATGCTGCTGTGGCTGAGCACAGTGGCGTTATAGCCAATCCGAACTGCACGACGATGATTCTGATGATGGCGATTGGACCACTTCATGCCCGCGCCAAACTGCAGCGGCTTGTTGCCACGTCTTATCAGGCAGTATCCGGGTCGGGACGAGCTGGAGTGGAAATCCTTTCGCACGAATTAAAGGTTTTGAGCAAGGATGAGGATTCACTGGTGCGGGGCGGCTGGTCTGATCCTGCTGGGAATCTTTACTCGCGCCCTATTGGCTACAACGTACTCGCTCATGCCGGATCCTTCACTGAGCGCGGCTATACAGATGAAGAGTGGAAATTGGTCAACGAGACGCGCAAGATTCTCGAAGTGCCAGATATTCTGGTTGAACCAACCTGTGTTCGAGTGCCTGTTATGGCGGGGCATAGCGTGGCTGCGACGATGTTTTTCCAGGATCCGTTATCGAAGGATCAGGCCTTGGAGGCGCTGTCCGCTACGTCCGGCATTCAACTCTGGGATGATGTGAGAGTACCGACACCACTCGACAGCGCTGGTATCGATGATGTTCTTGTAGGGCGCGTGAGAGACACGTTAGGTGAGCCCGGAGGTATCAACCTGTGGGTTGTCGGAGACAATTTACGGAAGGGTGCGGCGTTGAACGCTGTCCAGATTGCGGAGTTGTTTCTCTAGCGAAGCTGCTTTGGATGTCAGCTGCCGATGGCTCTATTGAGCGAGCGAAGTTCGCGATGCAATCGTTTTTGCATGCTGCGTGCGAGGAAAGGACCGAGCATTAGTGTCGCTAGTCTCGTGCTCAGGCTGTCAGCGTCAGCCTCGATGGTGTTAGTGATTAGCGTTCCGCTTTCGTACTCCTCGAGTATCAAAGATCCGGCGAACTGAAAGGGTGCTCTAGAAGAGCGGGTTTCGAATATCCGAGGTGGTTCGAACGTTATGACTTCCATCACGACTGTGTCTGCACGAAATCCTTGGCTGTAACTGACGCGGAAGCTTGCTCCTGTTGTCATTTCTGGAGAATCAAGGCGGGCTGCCGCGACACCAGTTACCCACCGCGGCATGTTCTCGATTCGAGAAATAAAGCTAAAGACTTCTTCGATAGGTCGTTCGATGACGATGGATGCTGACAGATTCATGGTTTATCTGGATGTCAAGATACTGTGTCGCAGAGGTCAAAGAGTGAAAGCATTACATTTCATACCGAAACTCGATCAAAGGCCATTGTCCGAAACGTCCATCTAATAGACCGGCGGTTTACCGACGGCCTATTAGATGGTCGGGACGGCCGGATTTGAACCGGCGACCTCATCGTCCCGAACGATGCGCGCTGCCAAACTGCGCCACGTCCCGAGGTAAAGATGATACTGATCAAGAATTGTTTCTGATTTTTACGATGTCGATACGGTTGCGGTCCATTTGCAACACTACGAACTCCAAGTGTTCGATAGCAATAGTGTCCCCTTCGGAGGGAATTTTTCCGGCAGATTCCATAAGCATGCCTCCGAGGGTTGTATATGGCCCCTTCGATAGTTCGACTCCAATATTTGAAGCTAGGTCTTCGATGGGGATACGGCCATCTGCGATCCATTGGCGCAATCCGATTCTCGTGATGCTTGGAACTCCGGGGTCGTACTCGTCCTGGATCTCGCCTACGAGCTCGGAAACGAGATCTTTTACGGTCACGATTCCTTCAATGCCGCCGTGTTCATCGAGGACCATGGCGAAGGTGGATCGGTGTGATCTCAGGTTCTGCAGGGTGGTAAGAATTGAAGTTGACTCAGGGACGAACATCGGATCACGCAGAAGCTTACGAATCTCTTCCGAATCGGGTTCAGCGCCAAGCTGTAGGAGATCTTTTACGTAAAGTACGCCGGTCAGGTCGTCTAAGTCTCCGGCGCTCACTGGGTATCTAGAGTGTCCGGTTTCCGCTACTGCCTCGCGTGCTGCCTGAAACGTAACTGGCTCTTCGAGAGTGGCTATCTCCGTTCGCGGTGTCATGACTTCTTTCACTGGACGATCTGCGAGAGTGAAGAGTGAGTCCAGGATTTCGTGTTCAATTGACGCTATGCCTCCCGCAGCAAGGCCTAACTCGGAGAGGGCTCGAATGTCGTCTTCTGTTATCGCCTTGACATTGTCGTGTGGAGATATGCCGAATACACGGAGGAGGCCGCGCGCAATCTGGGTAAACAATCGAGACACCGGCGCGAGCAATCTAGATAGCTGCAAGATTGTTGGAGCAACGGCGAGGGAGAACTGCTCGGGGTAGCGAGCGGCGAGGCTTTTTGGGGTGACTTCTCCGATGATCAAGATGACGGCGGTTACTGCTGCTGTCGCCACCCAAGGTCCCCAATTTTCGCCGACGAGATCGATAAAAAGTGTTGTTGCTACAGCTGTTCCGAGGATGTTGACGAGATTGTTTGCCACCAGCAATGTGCTGATCAATCGATCCGGATCGGCAACGAGTTGTTGGACGCAAAGACCTCGACGCCCGATTTGGGCGAGTTGATGGACTCGTTCCTTCTGTATATAAATCAGGGCGGTTTCCGACCCGGATAAGAATCCGGAAGCGAGAGCACTGACTGAAAGGATGATTATGTAGATAGCTGTGATTGTCACAGTGAAGCCGATTGATTTTTCAGATTGTCGATACGTCTGTGGCGGCTCATTCGGAGGCTTGTCCAGTTCCGTTCTCCGGTCCCGTTGTATAGGAACGCGATTCGAGTGCCGCTTCTAGCGCTTGTTCCAATTGACGTGATGTAAAGGGTTTGGTGAGCCAAGCGGCAGCTCCGGAGCGCCTAGCTAGGAAATTATCTGCATGCCGGTCCAGGAGTAGGACTACCGGCAATCCAGGTGATTGAATGCTGCCTGTTGCTTCGCGAATAGAGCGAGTGACTGCCATACCACCCATTGCTCCGATTTGAAGGTCGGTGATAACGGCATCCACATTTTGGGATACTGCCATTGATGCGGCTGTTCCGGGGTCGGAATGATCGATAATCTCGTACTTCGAGGACGTGAGTGTGGCGCGGACTTCGTTCCGGACCCACGACGCGTCAGCAACAACTAGGACCTTGGTCATGCATAAAGGATAGGTCCGATTCCATAAACAGTGGGTCCAGCGCTTCAGGAGATTTGGCTTGCGTTAATTCTCGTATTATTTCTAGATGCGTCGTTTTGTATTGCTCTTGCTTTTCGCAATTGTCGTGTTAGGACTTCTTCCAGCCTTTGCCTTCGCCGTAGGTGAGTCAAAAGGTGGAGTGGACGTGGCCGAAATGGAGGGTGTAGTGGATCAGCGAATGATTGATTTCTTGACGGACGCTGTCACAGAAACCGACGCTGATCTTGTCGTATTGCGTATCGACAGTCCGGGGGTGGCGTCTGGAGACATCGCGTCTTTGGCAGACGCTCTGCATGTTGCCACAGTTCCAGTTGTCGCCTGGATCGGGCCACAGGGCGCTAGAGCGTACGGAGGTTCGTTGCAGATCGCTGCCGCGACGGATTATCTCGCGGCCGCTCCTGGTGTCAGGATTGGATATGCTCTTCCAACGGTCGCTGGTAGACCACTATCCATCCCTCTTATTGAGACTTCAGGTTTGGTAGATCTCCTCGATGCGCAGGTCCAGCTAAATGAGGGATCGCCGTTTCCACCTTTTATATCAGACCTAACACCTTCGATCGGCCAGTTCCTTGCATCGATTGATGGTTTGGAGATTGGAGGGTCTGTCGTTGAAACAGCTAAACAAGTCAATCTCGAAGATGGCTCTACAGTGACTGTGCCTTCTGTCGAAGTGCGCTTCCTTCAACCAGATCTTTCCACTCGATTTTTGAGGCTTGCGATTCGACCCGAGGCAGCATTCTTTTTCCTTCTTGCCGGTATTTCTTTGGCTGTATTCGAGCTGTATGCGGCAGGAGTCGGCGTTGTGGCTGTGGCTGCTGCTCTTTGCCTGTTCTTATCGATGTATGGCCTTGCTGCTCTTCCGATTCGCTGGTGGGCGATCGTGTGTTCAGCATTAGGGATGATCCTCTATACATGGGATTTCCAGAGCACTCGGCTCGGATGGAAGAGCTTGCTGGGCACTGCGTCATTGCTCATAGGGGGGTTCTATCTCATTGATGCGTATCCACAATTCGTTCCTCGAACGTGGACAATTGTTATTGTCGTTTTGGGGGTCGCTGCTTTTTATCTTTTCGCCTTGACTACGGTCGTGCGATCTCGTTTCAGCACACGAACGATTGGACGTGAATACCTGATCGGCCGTAGTGGTGAGGCGAAATCTTTCTTCGACCCCGAAGGAGTCGTGTCTGTTGATGGAGCGAGTTGGAAAGCTCGAGCGGCTCGGGCGGCGAAGATTTCACCTGGGGATCGAGTAACCGTACTTTCGGTTAGGGGAATTGTATTAGAAGTAGATCCGATTTCCGACGCGTCTCTTCAGGATGACGATTCGACCTAGTGCGTTTTAGGAGCCGCGAAATGTTTCCTTTGGGCAAGAAATTTTTTTGCCTAAAGAAACAGGTGCCGCTATTTTCAGCAGTCCTAGTCATGGATATGGAAGGTTGACTTTGGACACTAACGACCGTACCTGGCAGCCCATTGCACTATGCCGGGGAAATCGTTCCCATCTTTTTTTCTCTCCGAGCACCAATGAGAGAAAGGAAGAGAGGAATCGCCGGGAAGAGCGAGCTAAGTCGATTTGTATGGTATGTCCAGTCCAATTCCCATGTAGAGAATACGCCTTGACCATTCGTGAACCTTATGGGATATGGGGAGGCCTCACTGAGGCGGAACGTCGGTCTTTTTTGGCCCAGGCTGCTTCTTAACCGATCTCAAATTGCCCTGACGAATTGTCCATCCGTTCGCGTCTAGCCATTCCAGAAGAGGCACTGCTTGACGGCGAGTTATTGCATAGGTGTCACGGAATTCGGCGACGGTAAATGGATCTTCCAAATGTTTGAGGCCAGAGATCACCTCATCGATCTGTTCCGGCAGGTAGACCAAATTCTCTGCGACGCGAATGAGCTCTTCCGACCGAATGAGAGCGTGTAGAACTTCCGGACTAAGGCCGATTTGTGAGGCACGAGGAACAGCGAGGCTTGTTTCGGTCAGTACCGCTCGAGCCGCATTCCATGCTTGCGTTTCGGTAGATCCCAGTGATCCAGTGAAGTCGGCAGTGTGGACCGTTCGTCCGTTATCAATCAGATCCTCTGTGGTGCTAAGCACTGCATCGACAATCTCCGGATCAATCCCAGACTTTGTCGCGATGCTTGCTCTCGGCATGCCTGGCCTTAGCGGATTCGCGGCTTGGAAAAAACGTATTGTCGACTCGACTGTTTCGCTGAATTTATCTAATGCGATCTCTGATATTGCTTTTTCGTTAGCTACAAAACTGTATTCAGGTTTGCCTCCGTCACTATCGATTTCAAGATGGAGGAGAGAATCGCATTCTCGGATGTTGAGTAAAGCTTGAGCCTTTTCATGAGGTCCTTGTTTGAGAGCTGCAACGAGATTCTGGCTTTTGGTTGCAAGTTCGTGGAGACGTCCGCGAGGGGCCGGATCGAGCACCTGACCACCGGCGACGACAGTACGACGTCCGACCTCTCGTACGATAAATCGGTCTCCCATTTTGAGCGGCAGCCCGACAGGGATCCTGATCAACGCATGACCAGTGTTAGCGATCTCACTATTTGAGACAGGGATTAGCTGCATTGGCCAGGCCCCACTACCGGCATGGAGGTGGAATGCTCCTCGACTG
>CAJWGC010000023.1 GCA_913031525.1 uncultured Acidimicrobiia bacterium
GTGGTTGTGGTTGTGGTTGTGGTTGTGGTTGTGGTTGTGGTTGTGGTTGTGGTTGACGGAGCACTTGTTGTCTCGAGGGGTGGTGTTGGCATCGTTTCTGGCGATGGAGCCGATCTGGGGGAACAAGCCACTACAGACATCAACAGTGCCAATGCGGCTGCTGCTGGGTAGGCCCTTCTCACGGTCCGATGGTAGTGATAGCTTTGGAGTGGGCCCTTGTCGCCAGCTTGGCTACGCTAGGGACCCTCACGATCCCAGCAGGTGACCATGCGAATAGTCGTGATTGGAGCAGGCACAATTGGCTCCCACCTCGCCGAGCGGCTGTCCGATGAGGGCCAAGACGTTGTAGTTATAGAGCTGGATGCAACGCGCGCCGAAGAGGTACAAGCAGAGGTCGATTGTTTGGTTATCAACGGGAATGGCGCTAGTCATGACACTTTGGCTGAGGCAGGAGTGGGGAGATCGGATTTAGTAATAGCCGTTTCATCGTCAGATGCCGTCAACGTTCTTGCTGCACATGCCGCTGGCGCGCTCGGTCCGGCTCGTAGGATTGCCCGCGTCGCTGATCCTCAACTCCGTGATGAAGCGCTTGCGCTGGGGGTAGATCTTCTTATAGACCCTATCGAAGCCACCGCGGATTCTCTGGTTCTGTTGCTTAGCCAGCGAGGTGTTTCGGAGCTCATCGAGTTTGCCGATGGAAGGCTTGATCTGATTGGTGGATTTATTTCTTCCGACGCTCCTGTGGTGGGACTGACTCTGGCTGAATTGCGAGATGAAGTAAGCGGTTGGACGTGGATTGTTGTGGCCGTTATTCGAGATGGCGAGACGATTATCGCCAGAGGTTCGACTCAGATCAGAGTTGGAGATCACGTCCTATTCATGGTGGAGACGGGTCGAGGAGAAGAGGCATATAAGTGGTTAGGCCTCCATGAAGATCCTGCCGAGAAGGTCGCGATCCTCGGTGCAACGCGGCTCGCCGAGAGGACCGCGGCCGGTCTTATCGAGAATGGTATCCATACACTGATAGTCGATGAAAACATTGACCGTGTGCAAAGAATCGCGGCGAAGCTTCCTGAAGTCATTGGTGTGGTCGGTGATCCGACCGATCCAAAGCTGCTTCATGCAGAGGGGATTGATACTTCTGATGCGGTACTAGCACTTACCGGATGGGATGAAGTCAATATTTTGGGGTGTCTCGTGGCTAAAGCCATTGGGGTTCCGACCGCTGTAGCCCGAATGGCACGTCACGACCTCGTACGGCTCATAGCCGGAATCGGCATCGACGCAGGAGTATCGGCTCGTTTGACCGCGGCGAGTGAAATTCTCCGGTTTGTGCGAAAAGGAAAGGTCCATTCGGTTGTCACCTTTCAGGACAGCGATGCTGAGGCAATCGAGGTGGAAATTGGAGCCAACAGTTCTGTGGCAGGAAAGTTGCTTCGGGATATTCGTTTGCCTCGAGACCTGATTGTTGGTGGTGTGATTCGTGGAGAGAAGGTCTTCGTGCCTCGTGGGGAAACTCGCATTGAGGTCCAAGATCGTCTGATTGTGATTGCACTCCCCCAGGTCGTTCACGAGGTCGAGCAGCTCTCCGGTTGATGCGCTGGCGACGCCTCTTTCATGTGATCGGTGCCGTGGTGGGTGCGGTCGGATTCGCCATGCTCGTTCCAGCGGTGATTGCTCTTATTTACGGGGAAACTGCCGAAGCATGGAGGATTTTTTTAGCCGCATTGGTTACGGGAATAGCCGGCTGGTCTGTTTGGAAATACTTGGAACCTCCAAGAGGTCTCACTACACGTGAAGGATTTGCCATCGTTGGCTTGTCTTGGATCGCTATGGCATTCTTCGGCACTTTGCCGTACTTGATGACAGGTGAGATCACATCGTTCACCGACGCATTTTTTGAAACAGCTGCTGGCTTTACTACCACGGGGTCTTCAATCGTCGAGGATCCTGCTGGTTTAAGCCATGGGATTTTGATCTGGAGAGCCTTGACGCAATGGATCGGAGGAATGGGAATCATCCTTCTGTCGGTCGCGATTCTTCCTCTTCTTGGGATAGGCGGTGTCGAACTTGCTCGAGCCGAAGCCCCAGGGGTTTCACCTGATCGCCTTACCCCTCGATTTCGTGAGACAGCGAAACGGCTCTGGTATCTCTACGTTGGGCTCACGGTAGTTGAGGCCATCCTGTTGTCGGCAGGAGATATGACGGTTTACGAGGGCCTAGCACACGCTTTAACCACCATGCCCACAGGAGGATTCAGCACTCACGTTGGATCATTAGGCGCTTTCAGTTCTTATTCCCAATGGGTTGTGATCGTATTCATGGTGTTGGCTGGTGTCTCTTTTGCTCTACATTTTCGAGGTTTGGCTAATCCGAAGGCGTATCTTCGGAATGCAGAATTTCGCCTCTTCACCGGGATCATTGGCGCGGCCTCCGTGGTGATAGCAATCGGTATCTGGGCTTCTCCTTTTCATGACACGATCCGGCATTCCATTTTTACCGCGGTGTCACTTGTTACGGGAACTGGGTATGCCACAGCGGACTTTGGTTTGTGGCCGGTTGCGCTTCAGATCATGGTGCTGGGGTTGATGTTCGTTGGCGGGATGACCGGATCTACGGGAGGATCGGTGAAACCGTTCAGACTGGGAGTGCTTTTCCAAGCAGCTCGTGCTGACCTGCGTCGAGTGATCCACCCACGCGGAGTTTTCCCGGTGCGGTTTGGCAGAAGCATTGTGAAGGACACGGTGGTCGAGTCGATTCAGTCGTTTTTCTTGCTTTACATGTTCATCTTTATGACCGGCACACTTCTTTTCGGGATCTTGGTGAGCGTCCGTGGTGGGGGATTCGATCTTGTCACGGCGATTTCCGCCGTTGCGTCGGCTATCGGCAACATCGGCCCGGGTCTATCCGAAGTCGGTCCAGCGTCAAATTATGCGGCGATTCCCGGGGAGACCAAGTGGTTGCTTTCATTTCTAATGATCGTCGGTCGACTCGAGATCTTTCCTGTAATCCTGCTGTTTTCCAGAGAACTCTGGCGTAAGTAGACCGCTGTTTTGCGTCGACGAACGAGAGTCAAACTGGAGCTGGATAGCGCGTAGTTAGAATTCGCCTTCCTACCGAACGTCTACTGAGCGGGAGTGACTCTTGGACCCCATTATCTGGCTTTGGCTTGCCCTCGCCGGCGGTGTATTGGCTTTAGCGCTAGCGGTTTTCTATGGCCGGCAGGTTGCTGAAGCGAGCCCTGGCAATGAGCGAATGCGCGAACTCATGGGAGCGATTCGCGAGGGCGCCATGACTTTCATCAAGCGGGAATACACCGCCGTTGCGGTCTTCGTGGTGATTCTCGCCATACTTATTCTGATTTTCCTCGACTGGGGCCGCCCTTGGGGAGCCGTTGCTTACGTGTTTGGGGCGGCGCTTTCGGCGTTAGCTGGCTTTATCGGTATGCGTACTGCGACGGCCGCTAATGCACGCACTGCTGAGGCGGCTCGGGAGGGTGGGGTTACCAAGGCTTTGCCGCTGGCATTCCGTGGCGGAGCAGTCATGGGATTCACAGTGGCTGGGCTTGGCCTTTTAGGCCTGGCTCTCGGTTACTTATTTTTCGAGGAGATTCTCGGTGATGACAATTCTTTCCAGATCATCACCGCGATCGGTCTTGGAGGCTCATCGATAGCATTGTTCTCTCGAGTTGGCGGAGGTATTTATACGAAGGCTGCCGACATTGGGGCAGACCTTGTTGGCAAGGTTGAAGCTGGCATTCCTGAGGATGATCCACGCAACCCAGCTGTCATTGCTGACAATGTTGGCGACAACGTGGGGGACGTTGCCGGAATGGGGGCGGACTTGTTTGAGTCTTATGTAGGTTCCCTTATTGCTCCGATCGCTTTCGCTGCTTTTGCCTTTAGCGGATTCGATTTCCAAGATGAGGCGTTTTTCTACCCGCTGATGATCGCGACCTTGGGGATGGGGGGATCCATTATCGGTTCATTTTTCGTTAAGCCGGGAGAGGGGAGTCTCGCCGCTGCGCTACATAAAGGGACCTGGGTTGCTATGAGCATCACCATCGTCGGTGTGGCGATCTTTACTCCAATCCTTTTCGGAAGCGATGTCGACGGCGTAGACAATGCCTGGGGCCTGGTTTTGGCTGTTGTCGTGGGCCTTGTTATTGGATGGCTAATCGGGCAGATTTCCGAATGGTTTACTAGTGATCACTTCCGCATCGTCAAGGAAGTGGCCCGTCAGGCGCAGACTGGGCCAGCCACTGTGGCGTTGTCTGGGATTTCTGAGGGTATGCGATCGGCAGCCTTTTCTGTAGTCGTTGCTGCACTGGGGATGGCTGGAGCTTATTGGGGGGGGGATCTTGCTTTCGACCATGAACTTGCCGGAATATATGGAATTGCCATCGCGGCGATCGGGGTCTTGTCGACCCTCGGAATCACGGTATCGGTTGATGCTTACGGGCCCATCGCCGATAACGCAGGTGGGATTGCTGAGATGGCCCATTTGCCCCCTGAAGTACGGGAAGCTACTGATGCTCTCGATTCTCTTGGTAATACCACCGCCGCTGTTGCTAAAGGATTTGCCATCGCGTCGGCCGCTATTACTGCCTTAGCGCTGTTCTTCACATTTCGGCAAGCTGTAGTAGACGCTGGCGGAGAGTTGCCCGTTCTGGACATCTTGGATATTCATGTAACGGTTGGGCTTTTCATTGGAGCGATGTTTCCATTTCTATTCGCAGCCCTTACGATTCAAGCGGTCGGCCGGGCAGCGAATCGAATGATTGAAGAAGTTCGTCGTCAGTTCCGGGAAATTCCCGGACTGCTTCAAGGCGAAAAGGATGTTCGTCCGGATTCAGCACGTGCGGTCGATATTTCAACCGCAGCAGCGTTGCGAGAGATGATGATCCCTGGCGCGTTAGCGGTAGCTTTGCCGCTCGTTGTCGGTTTTATATCCGTCAGGGCACTTGGTGGGGTGCTGGCTGGTGCTTTGCTGACCGGTTTTCTTTTGGCCATCTTTATGGCCAACGCGGGCGGTGCATGGGACAACGCTAAGAAGTTCATTGAGTCAGGGGCTTTTGGGGGCAAGGGATCGGATTCCCACAAGGCTGCGGTTGTTGGCGACACCATTGGAGATCCGTTTAAAGACACTTCCGGTCCTGCCATGAACATTGTGATCAAGGTTATGACGATTGTGAGCTTGATCTTCGCTTCTGCGTTCGTGTAATTCGTATTGCTTTTGCCTTATCTACGCTATTTTTAGGTACATCGCGAGGTATCGCATGGCGATCGAGATCAGCATGGTGCGGCATGGGCAAACTAAAGCCAATGTCGCTGGAATTTGGCAAGGAACTACCAATTCTGACTTGACCCATACAGGCCAACGTCAGGTTGAGTGTCTTGGAAAACGTTACGCGACGTCTTCCCCGGGTCTGGTTTTAACCTCAAATCTTGGTCGAGCTAGGGACACAGCTGCCGTTTTCGGGCCGGCAGAGATTGATGAGCGATGGAGGGAGTTGCATCTCGGCGAATGGGAAGGATTGACCCAAGCTGAGATCGACGAAAGATATCCGGGAGAATTCGCCGCAGCGTCGGCCAGTGGGGATGTCTCTTTCGGAGGCGGTGAAACCACCTCCGAAATGAAGGAGAGGCTGGTGGAGGCGTTCTTTGATCTGGCCGGTCGGCTTAGGGATGGTGAACGAGCGACGGTCGTGACTCATGGTGGAGCGATACTCACACTGCTGGGTGCGATTCTCGGGATCAACATGTTTGGGAAGGTGTCACGTCTTGCCAACACCGCGATTTGCAACGTACTGATCGGTCTGGATGATGTCCCGCGCCTTGTGGTCTTCAACGACTCGACTCATCTTCCGAAGGTCCTGATGGACGTCGAGCTAGAAGGGACTCACGTCGTATTGGTCCGGCACGGAGAAACTTTTGCGAACCTTGAAGGTCGTTGGCAGGGGCAATCTCCAGGTGAGTTGACGCCACGTGGCAGGTCTCAGGCCTTGTCATTGATCGAGCACTTCCCACCGGTTGACGTTTTTTTTACTTCTCCGTTGACTCGCGCCAAAGAAACAGCTCTGTTGATTGCGGGTGGGAGCCGATTGATACCTGAAGAGGTACACGCGTTTAGCGAACTTGGTTTTGGGAGATGGGAAATGCTGACCGTAGATGAGATTCGTGATCTAGATCCATTAGGACTAAAGGAAATCGAGGCCGGACACGACATCAGACGCGGAAGAATCGGCGAGACGTTTGGCGAAGTAAGAGATCGTTTCAGAGACACCCTGGAGGAGCTGGTTGAGCAGCATTGTGGCAGTACGATCGGTGTTGTTTCTCACGGTGCAGCCATTCGCGCTTTTGCTACCGACCTTCTTGGGCTTTCGCATCCCGATCGCCGGCGAATTGGGCTGCTGCGGAACACTGCTATGGCCAGAGTTGTCTACGGTTCTGAGGGCCCTGCGCTCGCGGCTTGGAATATTGCTCCTCACCTGGAATCTTGAGATGCGCATAGTTCTTGTGACGAACGATTTTCCACCTCAGCCAGGCGGAATCCAGCACTACCTGGCCAATCTTATTGACGTTATGGATGGCGACGCTCTGGTCTTTGCTCCACGGAGCCCCAAAGTCACTGAGGGCGAGAGTATGGGAGCGCGTGTCCGTGTGTGTCGGGATCGTCGTCGATTTATGTGGCCGACTGCTCGTATTAGGAAATGGATTATTTCAGAGGCTTCCGCTTTTAGACCTGATGCTGTCCTCTTTGGTGCGCCTTATCCATTGCCTTGGATGGCGCGGCGGCTAGGAAGAGAGCTGGGTGTGCCGACTGCGGTTCTCTGCCATGGCGCCGAGATCACTGTTCCTTCGGCTATTCCTGTAGTCCGGTCTCTTCTTCGTCGCTCATTGCGAGCTGCCGATGTCCTGCTTGCGGTGAGTCGCTATACCGCTCGCAAGGTCGAGCGGCTCACTCGACGCGAAGTTTTGTATCTAGGGTCTGGGGTTGACGCCGAATTGTTTCATCCGAAGAAAACGAATGAGACGGCGAGATATGGCTCTCCTGTCATCGGCTGTGTCAGCCGGTTTGTTCCTCGTAAAGGCCAGCAACGACTTATCCGGGCTGTTGCTTCTCTTGAGAAGCGAGATTTTTCTATGCGATTGCTATTCGTTGGTGTTGGGAGAAGGCTTACATCACTACAGCGACTGGCTGCGCGTCTGAATGTTGATGCCCGCTTCGAGGTTGCTGTTCCTTTCAACGATCTTCCCGGACTCTATCGAGAGATGGACATCTTCTGTATGCCGTGTCGATCCCGTTGGGGTGGTCTTGAAATCGAAGGTCTTGGCATTGTCTATCTGGAAGCTGCTGCAAGCGGGCTGCCGGTGCTCGCTGGTGTCTCGGGCGGTGCTCCTGAGACAGTAAAACCGGGAGAGACCGGATTTGTCGCGGGATCAGTTCGAGATATTGCAGAGGGACTCGAGATGCTTTTGGGAGACATGGATCTTGCTGCAGAGATGGGGGAGGCAGGTCGGGTATTCGTCAAGAGTGAGTATTCGTGGTCAGCGGTCACTCGGAGGCTTGAACAGGCCTTAGAGAAAGCACGATGAGTCTCTCCAGTTGTTCATATAGTTGCGCGATCGCAAACATCTTTCATATTCACGTGTTGGATTCGAGAAATAGAAGTTGCCGACGGTTACGTTGGAGTTTGATTATTACAAGCCTCGACGATTCCGATTGTTTGTGAAACGATTTTGCAACACTTCGGTTTGATCTGAATACCGATTTTCGTTTTGGTATTTATCTCCAGCAAGGGAATTATTTGTTCGCTAGAAGCTTTAGATTGGTTCTCCGTATTCGCTGAGAGAGGATACGGAGAGGCGATTTCTGAGGTTATAGACCTTGGCACTTGTCCGGTACTCTCTTACAAATGCACCGTTCCTGTGTTTCTTTGGACTATTAACACGGGGTAACTCGGAGGCTTGTGTGTCTAAAAAAATTGTCATTGTCGAATCGCCAGCTAAGGCTCGGACCATTTCGGGCTATCTCGGAGATGAGTACGTTGTGGATTCTTCGGTGGGCCATATTCGAGATTTGCCGAGATCCGCCTCTGATATCCCGGCTTCGATGAAGAACGAGGATTGGGCTCGTTTAGGGGTTGATGTAGAAAACGATTTTAAGCCGCTATATGTTGTGCCGGCTGATAAGAAAAAGATAGTGACCAAGCTCCGCAAGCTTCTCAAAGAAGTTGACACTGTCTATCTGGCAACAGATGAGGATCGAGAAGGGGAGTCCATCGCATGGCACCTGCTGGAGGTCCTTAGTCCCAAGCTTCCTGTACGCCGTATGGTGTTTCATGAGATCACCCCTGCGGCGATCCAGTTCGCTCTGGACAATCCTCGTGACCTTGATCGACGGCTTGTGGACTCTCAGGAGGCGCGTCGCATCCTCGACCGTTTGTTTGGCTACGAGGTCTCGCCCGTTCTGTGGCGGAAGGTTCGAAGAGGGCTTTCGGCGGGCCGAGTACAGTCGCCTGCTGCCCGTATTGTCGTTGAGCGAGAACGAGACCGGATCGCTTTCGTGGCGGCATCGTATTGGTCTCTCACCGGTAAGTTTTTAGTTGCGGGCGGTGACGGTTCCAGTTCTTTTGAGGCCGGCCTTCGTTATCTGGATGGTGTGCGGGTCGCTTCGGGTAAAGACTTTGACTCATCAGGCGTGTTAAAGGCCAGAACACGCACCACGCTCGACGAAGCGGCTGCTACGGAACTAGTTGATGAATTACGAGATTCTGATTTTTCTGTTAGATCTGTCGAGGCCAAACCTTATGTGCGTCGCCCTTATCCACCATTCCGCACTTCTACCCTCCAGCAGGAAGCCGGTCGTAAGTTGCGCTTCGGTGCGCGTCGCGCCATGTCCGCGGCGCAGAGGCTATATGAAACTGGTTACATCACCTATATGCGGACCGATTCGGTCACGCTGTCCTCAGCTGCCATCGATTCCGCTCGGATTCTGGTGAGGTCAAAGTACGGTGCTGACTATTTACCGGAAAATCCTCGGGTCTACTCGTCGAAGGTGAAGAATGCTCAGGAGGCTCACGAAGCTATCCGACCTGCTGGTGATTCTTTCCGGGATGTGGAACAGGCTGTGAAAGATTTTGGTGCCAGATCCGATGAGGCCAGGATCTACGACCTGATTTGGAAGCGCACGGTTGCTTCGCAGATGGCTGATGCTCGAGGAATGAGCTTGCGTGTAGTTTTGGGGGCAGTAACTAGCCGAGATGTTGAATTCGCTGCTAACGGAAAGAGCGTAGATTTCGCAGGATTCTTAAGGGCCTACGTAGAAGGTCGCGACGACCCTGATGCTGCGTTTGACGATCAAGAACGACGGTTGCCGGTGATGTCTGAAGGGGACACACTTGCTGTCGAAGAGATCAGTTCTAGGAGAAGCGAGACTAAACCGCCCGCTCGCTATACGGAGGCATCGCTGATTAAGCGACTGGAGGAGCTCGGTATAGGGAGACCTTCTACCTACGCCTCGATCATCTCAACCATCCAAGATCGCGGTTATGTCTTCAAGAAGGGCACTGCTCTTGTACCCACGTATACCGCTTTCGCCGCCGTTGCTTTGCTCGAGCGGCATTTTGGCGATCTTGTTGACTATGCCTTCACCGCGAGAATGGAGGATGATCTCGATCGCATCGCATCTGGGGACCAAGAGGCTGTTCCCTGGTTGAACAACTTCTACTTCGGAAATGGTCACCTTGGTCTTAAGAAGCTGGTGTCTATGAACCTGGATGAGATCGATGCCCGCGAGATCAACTCGATATCTGTTGGTGAAGATGGGGATGGTTTGGAGATTGTGGTCCGATCTGGGCGCTACGGTCCTTATATCCAACGTGGGGACGATCGTGTCAGTATTGCGGAGGATCTTGCGCCGGATGAACTTTCGGTCGAGATGGCGGTCGAACTCCTTGAATCGTCGAGCAGCGATCGGATGCTCGGGGAAGATCCTGATACTGGTTTGCCCGTATACGGCAAAATTGGCCGGTTCGGCCCTTACGTCCAGTTAGGTGAGACAGTGAAAGGCTCGAAGAAGAAACTAAAGACGGCATCGCTGTTCAAGAGTATGTCGTTAGAGAGCCTCACAATGGAAGAAGCGCTCCGACTCCTCTTATTGCCACGTGTTGTGGGAAAGCACCCGGATGATGACGTTGAGGTAACCGCACAAAATGGGCGATACGGCCCCTATCTGAAATGGGGCAAAGAAACCCGTAGCCTGGCTGAAGAAGAGCAGATTTTCTCGATCGATATGGAAGAAGCGGTCAATCTTCTTGCCGAACCTAAACGTCGTGGTCGCCGTTCTAATTCGCCGTTGAGCGAATTGGGAGAAGATCCGAACTCGGGGAAACCAGTGCAGGTCAAGAATGGTCGCTACGGTCCCTACGTGACTGACGGTGAGACCAATGCTTCCTTACAGGGTGGTGCGCCGTCCGATGTGACGCTTGAACACGCAGTCGAGCTTCTCCAGAGACGTCGGGACCGGCTAGCTTCGCGCGACGGCTAGAGCGGTTGTTCTGATCGTTGGCTCATCTAGATTGTTGTGGTGAGTTCTGTGTCTGAGCCGAAATCTGTCGTGTCACTCGTATCGAGAGGACCTTTTGCTCGATTTTGGTGGGCGGCTGGAATCTGTAGCGCTGGTGATTGGATCACGATCTTTGCCACGATTGCTGTTGCCGATCGCATCGCGGGAAGCGGAGGTGTACTAGCTGCCATCATGTCCCGTGTTCTTCCAGGACTTGTCTTCGGTCCCATTGTTGGCGTTCTCACCGATCGGTTTGATCGTCGTAGCCTGATTGTGATTGCCGATGTGGGACGAGGGCTTCTTGTCTCATTCCTGGCTTTCGCTGACACACTGGGATTCCTTGTAGCGATCACTTTCGGGCTCGAAGTTTTTGCGCTGCTCGGACAAAGCCCTCGCGCTGCGGTCCTTCCTCGCCTTGTGCGACAGCGGGATATTGTCACGGCCAACAGTCTGATGCTCGCGGCTGCTTATGGAACTGTGCCCATTGGGGCTGCGCTCAATTGGATCCTGGCTTCGCTCCCGAACGTAACCCTTGGCGGACTTGTGCCTGAGGCAAATGCCTCCTTCGCGCTGGCTTTTATTTTGGATGCGGGTACGTTTCTACTGTCTGGTCTTTTGATCGCCACACTTCCTGCCCTCCGTGCCAGCGGAAGGGAGCTAGAAGGATCCGGAGATACAACCAAGCTGGAAGGCTCTGCCCTTCAGGATCTCAGAGACGGTGCGCGTTTTCTGTGGAACAACCGCAGTGTGCGTCGTCTCATCATGGCGATGACCACTGCACTGTTCGGAGGGGGAACTGTGGTTGTCTTGGGCCCTCCGTTCGTAGAGGAAGTTCTGCGTGCCGGCGCTACGGGTTTCTTTGCTGTAATTACCACTCTTGGTCTATCATAACCCTCAGCAGAACCACTACTGATTATAATTGGATTATTCAATTGAAGTTGTTGCCCAAAAATTAAAACCGGGAAAAATAAAAAAAGAATAAGATGCTTCATGGGAATACTATTT
>CAJWGC010000024.1 GCA_913031525.1 uncultured Acidimicrobiia bacterium
GTTGGCATAGCGACGGGCATTGGCTACAACGAGCCGAAGATTCGCGGTTAAGAACGCATCCTTGGCTTCACGGCCATGCCTCGCCTTGCGCCGAAGCATAAGCTCTTCCTTCTTGCCCGTGTATTCACCCGCCTCAAGCCGCTCTACAGCTACTTGTCCGCCTTCGATTTTCTGGGCAAAATCGACCTCTTTCTCGGCAGTGAGGAGTTCATATTCGCCGATAGAGGTCAGATATTGACTAACGAGATCGGTAGTGAGGCGACCGCGTTCATCAGTGAGTTTGTTCCGATCGCGGTCCGCCCGCGTTCGCGTCAGCGTGTCACGATCGGCCCGCTCCTTTGCCTCTTCTCGTTCTCTCAAAGCCCGATTGATCGTTTTGTTTTTCGTTTTACCGCCTGTCGCCATTCGATCGATCCTCCAAGAGGTTCCGTAGCCCAGCTATTCGCTCTTTGTGCCTCTTCATGTAAAAGCACAGTTCAATATCACATAAAGCCTCGGTTTTGTGAAGGGATTTTCATAAAAATCCCTTCCGTTTACTTCCCAGTAGGCGGAAAGCTTACGACTTATATCTCAACGCCAGCCTTACCCCAATGATTCCCCGAATCGAGCTATAACAGGCTGGCTTCAATGCTTTCAAAACTCGATAGTCTGTATGCAATGCCGAATCGCCTTGCCTCTGCAACAAGCCCATACCTTCTTCAACATGCTGACAATCCAGTCAACTGGTATGAATGGGGAACAGAAGCATTGTCCTTAGCAGAGGACCGCGACGTGCCGATTTTCCTATCTGTTGGCTACTCAGCCTGCCACTGGTGCCACGTCATGGCTCACGAATCCTTCGAAAACCCGACGACTGCCTCATATATGAACGACAACTTTATAAATATCAAGGTCGACAAAGAAGAACGTCCCGATATCGATCGCATTTACATGGACGCGGTCCAATCTATGACAGGCCAGGGGGGATGGCCGATGAGTGTTTTCCTCACGCCAAACGGAAGGCCAATCCTCGCCGGAACATACTTTCCGCTCAATGACCATCCACAGCGTCCATCGTTTCGGAGAGTGATGGAAGCTGTTATCCATGCCTGGTCGTCTCGTCGCGACGAAGTCAACGAACAAGCCGACCGCCTTCTCTCAATCGTTCGCGGTCTCTTGCCTCCACTCGCGGACCCTCCAGAGCGCCAGGTAATCGATCAAGGCATTAACTCCCTGATAGCCAATTTCGACAATCTCTACGGAGGTTTCGGCGGTGCACCCAAATTTCCTCAGGCTCCGAACTTGGAACTCTTGCTGCGATCACTAGCCGTCGACCCCGAAGGCCCGAAAAACTTCCAGATCCGGAACGTCTTGAACGTCACTCTCGATCGCATGGCCGCTGGCGGTATCTACGACCACCTCGGAGGCGGATTTGCACGGTATTCCGTAGACCGAATGTGGCTGGTTCCTCACTTCGAGAAGATGCTGTACGACAACGCTCTGCTAGCGCGGATCTACCTTCGAGCTTGGCAGTTACTCGGCCGCGATGGTTATCGAAAGGTTGCCATAGAGACACTCAATTACTTGATAAGAGACATGATCGACGCTACCGGAGCTGTGCATTCTGCCGAAGACGCCGACTCGGAAGGCAAAGAAGGAAAATTTTACATCTGGGACGAAGCGGAATTTTCAGAGCTTCTCGGTGAAGAATCGACCCTTCTGACCGCATTGTACGGAGTTACGCCCAACGGGAACTTCGAAGGGTCCAACATCCTTCATATCGCCACCGATCCTGAACAGATCGCTCGCGATGCCGGCATAAGCTTGCAGGAATTTCAGGAGATACGGACCGCATCCGACCGAATACTGATGCAAGCTCGAGGATCGCGGATCAAACCCGAGAAAGACGACAAAGTAATCGCCGCCTGGAATGGCCTAGCGCTTCGGGCTTTCGCCGAAGCCGGCGCTGTACTAGGTAATCGACAATACCTCAACGCGGCAAAAAAGATAGCCGCCTTCTGCCTCGAAGAATTGACAACAACACAAGGACGACTTCTGCGAAGCGCACGCAACGGCCGCCATTCCGGTCCGGCATTTTGCGATGACTATGGAGCGCTGGCCACAGGGCTTCTTGTTCTGTACCAGGCCACAGGTGATTCTCAATGGTTCGACGCCGGACGCATGCTCGCTGACGATATGATCGATCTATTCGTTGATGAAAAAGCACCGGGGTTCTTCGCTACCGGACGTGACGCGGAGCAACTGATCGTTCGACCAAAAAACTACATGGACAATCCGGTGCCGTCGGATAATTCTCTGGCCGCCGAAACGTTGCAGATGATGTACGCGCTAACGGGAGAAACCGTCTATCGCAGCCACCTAAACAGCATCTTTCTTGCCGCTGGTCGACTTATGGAAAAGCATCCAGCGGCTATCGGTCATCTGCTGGCCGTTCTCGCCGTCGACCAGCCGACAGAACTCGCAATCGTTGGTCCAGCTTCTCACAGGAAACTGATGGAGGACGTAGTCTGGGAAACATTCCGCCCTGATGTCGTTCTCGCTTCAGGCCAAGGCGAAAGTGACTCCCGCCCACCGATATTGACTGGCCGCGATCCAGGAACAACGGCCAGGGCCTATGTGTGCGAAGAGTTTGTCTGTCTGATACACGTCGACAATCCCGAAAGTCTCAGGTGCCAACTTTCCTAACAGACGACAAGACAAGATGCCTCACTCTTGAAAATCCGCAAATAGCGTGCACAAGCCCCAGTAATTCGTATGCTCTGGGACATGAGCCAACCTCCGCGTTGCATCTTCTGCGGTACCCCGCGTTCGGCGGAGGTCCCTCAATGCCCAAAGTGCGGTAGCTCGTGGATCGATGCCACGATTGACGAAGCCACGGCTTCGCCTCCAACACGGCAAACGATCTTGCCCGAAAATACGAAGGGCAACACGATCCTTGGAAAGACCTCTCAACGTCACCGACGTTGGCTCTTTCCACTGCTAGCTGCCGTCATCGTAGCTACCGCATATGGCATCACCTTCGCGGTATTCATCAATCGCAGTGACTCGAACAGTGAACAAACGGATATGAGCTCCGCCATGACTGCAACTACAACAGAACTCACCGAAATCTCCACAACAAGTGCACCGACGGAAGTGGCTACAACTGAAACTACGCAACCTGAAACTACGCAACCTGAAACTACGCAACCTGAAACTACGCAACCCGAAACTACAACTTCGACTCAACCTCCCATACCAGAGGTCGGAGATGCAATTCCACTCGAAGACCTAACACTGGGGGCGTTCGCTCTCGGGCCCCTGACATTCGGCGATCAGAATGTGGACGCTCTAGGACGACTTGTCGCCACTTTCGGGCAACCCGACGACCTTCGGAATATCGGCGAATCCGACGGTTTATGCCCTACTGACACCGGCCGGACAGCCCGATTCGGCTGGCTCACAGTGTACTTACGAAACGAGCTCGAGATTGAAGTGCTAGTCGGGTATCGAGTGGAATCGCCGACCAATGGAAGTGCCGGAGAACACCCAACATCCGAGCTACGAACGATCTCCGGTGCTGCAATTGGAGACACTGTCCCCGACTGGAACGACACTTATAAAACTTCGATTGTCGTAACCGCTCTTCTCGATGGAACCCCTCATCTGCTCCTTCTGAGGTCGAGCGACGAACGAACCCTCCTGTGGGGGCCTCTCGACATTGCAGGTGATCCGAGTCGGTTAATCGGCATTTACTCCCCACGCCCCTGCGATGGGGGACCCTTCTATTCAGATTGACACAAAGATTGCGCAGGAGAACATGATGAACAGAGAACCGAGTGAGGCAGATACCCAAAACGAACAGTACGACGATGCTTCGAAATCCGCCGCCAAGGACAGTAAGGAACCGAAACGAAAGAAGCGATCACGCGAAACAACTGACCCTGACATCATACCGACCGTCGGATATGCGGAAATATACCCAGACACACCAACGCCAACTCTGACAAAACCTCATGGTTCTGAAGCTACTTCATACCGTCAGATCATCGAAAGCCTCCGAGCCATAACCTCAGGAGACATTCTTCTCGTCATCGGCGCTAAACCAACCACTGAATCTGCAGAAGTAGCACTAAATCTCGCCATCTCGTCCACTAGGGCAGGA
This sequence comes from uncultured Acidimicrobiia bacterium, assembly GCA_913031525.1. GTDB lineage: Bacteria > Actinomycetota > Acidimicrobiia > Spongiisociales > UBA5794 > CAJWGC01. Next base: position 4,145 of record CAJWGC010000024.1, read on the forward strand.
TTAAAAACTGTACTTGTGGACGCCGACACCACTGGAGATGGCGTTACGCAATATCTTCGCACGGGTCAAGGACCGGGTTTAGCGGAATTAGCTTCCGGATCAGCCGATCTCAAGAATGCATCACGCCTGCTAACAGTAGGAAACGGAAACAACCTCCCGGTGATCCCAACTGGTCGAGATCTCAACATCGCCCCCCTGGGATCAATTGCCCTGGCCAGTGCCATCGATCTGATGATCGAGCACTCCAATCTCATCTTCATTGGTGTCCCTCACAATATTCAGGACGATCAGCTCGTTGCTCTCGGCGCTCATGCCGATGGTTCAGTCCTGATCGTGACTCCGAGAGGATCAAAGAAATCTCGCCGAAAAGCGGCGATAAGGATGTCCGATGCCGGAGCGCCTATTGTCGGGATTATCGAGCAGGCCACCGTAGGTCGAAGAAAGCGACGATACTCCGGATGACCGAACGCGAAATACGACATTCCGATCATATGATAGAGCCCTACCAGCCACGACACTAAGGGAGAAGAAGACTTTGACGGATCGACAAGAGCCGCCCGTCGGACAGGACCCGCTCGATCCTTATGCGGATCTCTCCGATCTCGGAGCAGGCCAGAGCTTGCCACTGCTCGAAGATCCTTCTATTCCTCCAGCCGCTCCGCCGCGATCGCCTCTACTGACCGGCCTCATCGTCGCTCTTTTGCTCATCGTGGTCAGTATCGCCGTCTTCCAGCTTTTAAGCGACGACGAATCCAGCGAAAGCCAACCCGTGGCCACGGAGACAACGACAACAGCCACAGCAGCCACATCCGGAACAAGCACCGAAGGCAGCAGCGCCTCCCCGACCGCTGGGTCGACAACTACAAGCGAAACCCCCTCGGTTACCACCGGAAGTGTCGAGTTGGCTGGTGGATTCGAGCCATACCAAGCATCCGGTGACCCTATCTCACTCAATAACCTTCGTATGGCAGTAGACAGCCTGGGCCCGGTGGAGTTCGGTACCGAAGCTTCTACGGCAATCGGCAGGTTGATCGTAAGCTTGGGAACGCCAGACGAAGATACCGGACCCATCGTTTCCACTGGTGCGTTTGGTGTCTGCGAGGGTGACCTAGAACGAATCGTTCGTTGGGGGCCATTCATCGCCATCGTGACCATAGACAGTGCCAATGTGGAAACTTTTGCTAGCTACCGCCTTGACTTCGCCTATGCCGTTGAGGGCCTTGGTTCCCCTGCTACAGAACTTGAAACTCTGAGCGGATTGAAAGCCGGACAATCCGTCGTAGCTCTCCAGGAGGTGTACGAGGACTTCGACGTCAGCTTCGAGGTCGACCCAGATCTCGGAATGACGTTCGTACTTCGTAGTTCTCGAACCGGAAAACTCCTACTGTGGGGTCCCGTCACCTCTGAAGATTCAAACGGGATTGTCCTGGGAATCTACGCACCTGATGTCTGCCAGACCTGACAGGCATAGGAAAACCGGCAGAAAAAAGCCTCACTATGATCGTACGGCACCCAACTCGGAGAATACATAAGTGAGGAACAGCCGTAGTACTGCATTTATATTTGGCGCGGCGAGCGGGGGTGCAATCGCACTGGTCGCGCTGATCTTGGCGATTGGACGAACCGCTCTTGGTGCAATAACCACGATCGAAGGCACTACCACAATCGAGATCACAACTGGCGCTCTATACCTAATGATCGTGACCATATCGGCAGTTGTCGGACTTCTCATCGGAGCAATCGGATATGCAACCAGCCTGACGATCAATCCTGAAGCTGAAAGATTCCCGATCCGCTATCTGCTCCCGGTAGGCGCAGTAACGGCCTCTCTGCTGTCATACGCCTTGCTTCGCATGGGCCTAGGTGCTCTTAGTGAAATAAACGGAGGAACTGTCGCTATCAGATCACTTCACTTGACCTTGATAGTGCTGATTATCGGCGTTATCGCGGGAGGTGTAACTGGAGTTACCACTGACGTACTAGCCCGTCCCGCTCTCTTCGGATTTGAAGGAGAAGCCTGGCCTCATAGTGGACGAGAAGTAATCACAGCTATGACGTCGGCAGTTGGGGTTCCCGTGGTAGCCGCTTTTGTTGCCGCCGTCGTGGCTATACCTCTTTCGATAGTGCTCATCGAACTAAGCGGTAACGCCGCGGTAGTGTTCTTCTCGATCGTCGGAACTGTGATCCTCGGTGGGGCAAGTCTGGTAGCCGCCCGCCCGTGGGACAAAGAAACTCCCTAGGTAAAGCTAAACCTACAGATCGCTCAACTGGTCTAGACGCTGCTCTTCAGCCCACCAACGAAACCAAATTGCAGTCATAACACCCCAAAGCAAAAAACCCCCACCGATTTTCATTATCAATCCCGCGATGACCTGATCGGTATGGGCGGAGATTCCCCACAGCCGAGGCATTGATTCATAGACCTTATATAAGACCGAGCTACCCAGCGTTAGGAAAGAAGCAGGAATGGTCGGCACCAGCGATTGGAGGAACACGTAGCCGATCTTCAAGAATGGCGGTAAAGAGGCAATCTCGGGAAGAGGATCCACTACTCGCCACCACATCAGAATACCGGCTGCAAACAGCAATCCGTGAAGCGCAAAGTGCGCCGTGTTAGAACGAATCATTAGGTCTACAACCTTTGGCACGTGAATAAGGGCGATAGTTCCGTTGAATAAAAACAATGCGATCATTGGCCGGACCAGGATTTTGATTACCGGGAGAACCGGCCGTACCAGTGCCCGCAAAAGCCAAACCGGCGTTCCGATCAGAAGTAACGGAGGCGCGACGAAGGCAAAAACCATATGTTCGACCATGTGGAACATGAACAAGCTGCCTTCGCCGATGTCGTGTACTGGCCACGCCGAAACCACTAGCAATCCCAATACTCCTGCATAAAAGGCAGCTCGCTGGCGACGTGTCACCACCTTTTGACCAGAAGAAACCAGCGTGGGAGCCAGACGGCGTAACGAAAACTCATATCCGATCGTCAAAGCAGCGATGATGCCGAGAACATCCCCGTGAAGATGGAATTCCAAAACATCCGCCGTAGTCGCCGGCAGTGTGGCAACTACCGACAGCGTATCCATGATCTAGGTCAACCTATTGAATGTGAGCAACAAGACGATAAAGATCGGAACAGCTCCTGCGAGGCCGACAAGAAAAAGCGACCGATAAATCGGCTTATCAAACTTTAAGTGCATGAATAAACCGACTACAGCAGCAAACTTAACCCCACCGAGTAGATACAAGCCAACTACCTTGACAGGCGCGAAGAATTTCATCGATCCCACGGCGATCTCTAACGCTGTGATGACAGCGAGAACAACAGCGACCCACCAGTAGAAACGCGGAGAAGGATGCGACGCTGTGCTGGCCATGGTCAGACCTGAAGAAGGTAGACAATGGTAAAGATGACGATCCAGACAATATCTACAAAGTGCCAGTACAAACCCACTAATTCGATATTCAGACCGCGGTCAGCGTAGAGACGTCCGGACAATGAAAGAACAAACATGGTCGCCAACAGGATCACCCCAATCAAGACGTGAGCACCGTGAAAACTTGTCAACATGTAGAAAGCAGAACCGAAAGGACTTGAATGAACCGTCAAACCCTCGTGAACAAATTCAACGAATTCAAAGATTTGCCCTGACAGAAAAGTAGCTCCCAGAAGAGCTGTCGCTGCTAGCCAGACCCGCGCTTTGCGAAGATCTTTGTGATCAAATGCATTGTGAGCCAGAACCATCGTTAGCGAGCTCATGAGCAACACAAAGGAACTCGCCGAGGTGAAAGGAATGTTGAAAATCTCCTCAGCTGTGGGGCCATCTCCAAACTCTGTCCTATACAAGAAGAAGGTGGCGATCATCGCCCCGAAGAACACACACTCTGATCCCAGGAACACCCACATCGCCGTCTTGCGAATAGGATGCACATCGTGATGATCGCCATCGTGATGATCGCCATCGTGATGATCGGTAAGAACATTTTCGGGTGTTGGCGCAGTTGTCATTTCAGTGTTCTCTCGTAACCGGTTCAAGCGACCATCCGAAGAACCCCCACATCGCGATCAGAATTCCTGTACCGACAACAATCCAGCCTCCCAAGCCGAGATACGCAAATCCGAATCCAGCACAGACAAGACCTGCCGAAGTAAGCACGGGGTAGTACGACGGAGAAGGCATATGGATGTTCTCGATTTGGACTTCTTCGCCCCCATCGGCACCCATCCCCTCCTCGATTTCAGCGATTACAACAGGCCTTCCATCTTCGTCCTCGCTGTACTTGCGATGCCAAAAGTCATCAAGGGAACGGACAACAGGGACTTCATCAAAATTATGAACAGGTGGAGGCGAGGAAATTGTCCACTCAAGAGTGCGACCATCCCAAGGATCGTCACCCGCGGGAATACCGCTACGACGACTTTTGACGATGTTGTAGATAAATATCAACACTGAAAACGCTATCAGGAAAGCCCCAGTCGTTGCCATGAGATTCCAAAAGTCCCAACCGAGACCTTCGCCATAGCGATAAGTTCGACGTGGCATTCCGTTGAGGCCGAGGATATGCATTGGCCCAAACGTAAGGTTGAAGCCGACCAGCATCAACCAAAACTGCAGCTTGCCAATTCCTTCACTCAGCATCTTTCCGGTCCATTTCGGGAACCAGTAGTACACCCCAGCTACGTAACCAAAGACTGCTCCACCGAATAAGACATAGTGGAAATGAGCAACGACATAGTAGGTGTCGTGCTGCTGGGTATCCGCCGGGATGATCGCGTGAGTTACACCTGATAAGCCCCCGATGACGAACATCGCTATGAACGCAAGTGAATACAGCATCGGAGCCTGCAATCGAACGCGCCCACCCCAGACTGTCCCTAACCAGTTGAAGATCTTTACGCCAGTAGGTACGGCGATGACCATTGTGGCAATGCCGAATCCGGCTTCAGCGACCGGACCCATCCCGGAAGTGAACATGTGGTGAGACCACACTCCGAATCCGACGAATCCGATAGCGGCGCCAGAAAAGACTATGAATGGATAACCAAAGAGCGGCTTGCGGCTGAACACTGGAAGAATCTCCGACACGATCCCCATGGCCGGAAGAATCAGCACATAGACCTCAGGATGGCCGAATATCCAAAATAAGTGCTGCCACAACAGAGGATCGCCTCCTGCCTCCGCCGCGTAAAACAAGGTTCCAAGATTCCGATCTAGGAACATTTGGAACAACCCTATTGACACAGCTGGTATAGAAAAAATGAGTAGGAACGCAACTACCAATGCCATCCATGCAAATACTGGCATGCGCAGCATCGACATACCCGGCGCGCGCATGGTGAATGCTGTCGCAATGAAATTCGCCGATGAGACAATCGAAGCAATACCCAAGAGCTGAAGGCCGATTATCCAGAAATCGATTCTGACTACCTCAACTAGCTGAGTGGAAAGAGGCGCATAGCCCACCCAAGCACCATCAGGAGCTCCTCCGAGAAAGAACGAGGAGTAGATGAAGATTCCCGAACCAAGGAAGAGCCAATAGCTAAAAGCATTGAGACGCGGAAAAGCAACATCGCGAGCACCGAGCATGATCGGCAGGAAATAGTTAGTGAAAGCTGCGGCGATCGGCATTATGACTAGGAACACCATTGTCAAGCCGTGCATAGTGAATAACTGGTTGTAGGCCTCAGCACTAAGTACCTCAAGATCGGGACCGGCTAGCTGAAGGCGAATGAGCAACGCCTCTATCCCCCCAATAACGAAGAAAACGAGAGCCGATACACCGTAGAGCAGTCCTATTCGTTTATGGTCGACAGTCGTCAACCAGCCCCAGATACCTCTGGGGCCCATGTAAGGCTCGACAACAGGAGCTTCGACGGTTGCCTCCATCAGGGCTCTCCTACTCGATAGCTGATCATGATCAATTCCAACTCCTCAGCAACCTCACCACCGCATCAATTTCCGCCTGGTCAAGCCCATAGTCAGGCATCCCGAGGATACGATCACGTTGGCCGTCTTTGATCTCATCCACTGTCCGCAATTCGTTACGATCAGGATCCATCGGTTTAAGCGACGAAGGGTCGTCGATGAACGAGCTGAGGTGTTCAACAGTATTGGCAAAAGTAGCACCAGCGAAAGTCGACCGACTACCGAAGTGGGTGAGGTTCGGCGCACGTGAGGACTTGAAATCAACACCGTCGACCGTCAGCGTCAATCCTCTATCGGGAATGGAAGGTCCGAACGTTACAATCGCACCGCCATCATCGATCGTTACTTGATGGCACAGGGTGCAGAACGCTCTGAAAGTATCCCATCCAGGACCGGTTGCAAGATTGGGTTCGAGCTGACCAGCTACCCATTCGTTATAACCTGCAGCATCGTGGACGAAAGCCCGAATTCGCATATCGGCGTGGGCCAGCCCACAGAATTCAGCACATTGACCCAAATGTGGATGATCCAGTGGAGTAGGGGCATCTGCGTGGAGCGTCAAATTGGTGATCCGACCCGGCACAACATCACGTTTCCCATTGAGCTTGGGAACCCAGAAACTGTGAATGACATCAGCTGAGGTCATCGTTAGATAGACATCACGGTTCGCGGGAATGTGAAGCTCATTAGCTGTAATGATTGTCCGGCCATCAGAAGCAACCTCATCGACGTACTCGAACTCCCACCACCATTGGTGGCCGATCGCCTCTAGCGTGTGTTGAGGCAAAGTAGATTTTGGTGCCTCCGCTGCGTAGAACAAGGTTTGTATGGTGGGAACCATTATTACTGCCAGGAATATTGCTGGTATTACGGTCCATAGAATCTCAAGACGAGTGTTGCCGTGTACCTGCTTGGGCATCTCGTCATCGCTTTTGCGTCTGAATTTAAAAATGGCGTATATGAGGGCCGCTTCCACAAGTACGGTAACTATCAGTCCCCCAATAAGTATCCACCAAAATATGACCAATTGAGCCTCAGCTACTGGTCCTTTGGGATCAAATGTGGACTGGTTGTGGTCTGGATAGCATCCCATTGCAGCGATCGAAAGAATCACCAAGCACAGAAAAGGGAGCATTCTCATTATTCGTTTTAAATTCATGTATGTCCTGCTTAAACTTATCAGTACACGTAAATTTTACTTGACACCAGTTGTGAAAGCTATCAAATATTGGGTGTTTTCGTCAACATGATTTTACAGATAAAAAGATTCTTTTTTTGAATGATGGCTTTGTGAGTATATAAATCAG
>CAJWGC010000025.1 GCA_913031525.1 uncultured Acidimicrobiia bacterium
CTACTCGATTCTATCACGCGCTTAGCTCGTGCTCACAATCTGGCAACTCCTGCTTCTGGGAGGATCCTCTCCGGTGGAGTCGATTCGACAGCGCTCTATCCGCCGAAGAGATTCTTCGGCGCAGCTCGCAATATTGAGGAGGGGGGGAGTCTTACGATCCTTGGTACCGCGTTGGTCGAAACCGGTAGCCGAATGGATGAGGTTATTTTTGAAGAGTTCAAAGGCACTGGAAACATGGAATTGCGGCTGGATCGGAAGCTGGCGGACAAGCGCATTTATCCGGCGATAGACATCGAAGCCTCAGGAACCCGCCGTGAAGAGCTGTTGTTTGCCGAGGACGAGTTAGTCGAAGTTTGGAAGTTAAGACGTGTCTTGCTCGCGCTCGAACCGGGAGCTGCTCTTGAGCTGCTGATCGACCGACTTAAAAATATGAAATCGAATGCCGAGTTTCTCGCTAGCGTGGCGAAGAACACCTAATGAAACACGAGTGTGACGCATGAAGCCCGACATCCATCCCGACTACCGCCTGGTTGTGTTCCAAGATACATCTTCGGAGCTGCGCTTTTTAACGCGTTCGACAATAGAAACATCGGAGACCATCGAGTGGGAAGATGGCAATACCTATCCTTTTGCCAAGGTGGAGATTTCAAGCGAGAGCCATCCTTTCTACACGGGAAAGCAAATTCTTGTCGACTCTGGCGGTCGTGTGGAACGGTTCCGACGCCGTTACGCCAGCGCGGGCATGAATGTGGAAGCTGGGCTGGCTCCTCAAGGCGAGGCCGGAGAGCCCAGCGAAGACACGCCCGTCGACTTGGAGTCCTAACTTGAGTCGCCCCCCGGGCGCTTCCGTCGGTGGCCAGGCCGTCCTTGAAGGGGTCATGATGAGAGCCTCTTCAGGATGGGCAGTTGCTGTTCGGCGTCCTGACGGATTGATTGAGGCCAAGAATGGAAAACTACCCCGGCTTAGCGAACGTTCTCGGCTTGCCCGAATCCCATTCATACGTGGTGCTGTCGTACTGATTGAGTCCCTCAACCTCGGATTTCGGGCGCTAGCGTGGTCGGCGCAGAAGTCTGGTGATGAGGAAGCCGAGCTGACGAAAAGTCAAACGGTTTGGACCATGGTGTTCGCAGCCACATTCGCTGTTGCCTTGTTCGTGGCTATTCCAATTTTCGCGGCTAAAGGATTGCAACAGCTTATTGGAGATTCCTCGCTGTTATTCGTTGTTTTTGACGGGATCATTAGGTTGATATTGATCGTCGGTTACATCTGGCTCATTTCTCGGTGGGAAGAGATTCAGCGTGTTTTCTCTTACCACGGTGCTGAACACAAGACTATCCATGCATATGAGAACGGTGAACCCCTCACGATCGATGCGATTCAGACTTACAGCCCTCGACACCCTCGATGCGGAACTTCTTTTCTGCTCATCGTTGGAATGGTTGCTTTCTTTGTCTTCTTGTTCTTGACCCCTCTTCCTTTTGCGTGGCAGGTTGTGGGGCGATTAGCGCTGATTCCTGTCATAGCAAGCCTCTCTTACGAGATATTGAAGGTAGGAGCCTCGACTAAAGGGATGGCGTGGGCTAACCGGCCGGGTATCTGGCTTCAAGCTATTACTACTAACGAGCCAGAAGATTCAATGGTCGAAGTCGCCGTAGCCAGTTTGATGGCAGCTCTCTCTGCGGAAGAGGCTGCAGCTGTGCTTCTTCGCGGCCCTATTCCATACGGGGCTGCATCCGTCGAGCTAAATATCGACTCGGACTAATGCTTGATAGGGCGCTGCTCAAGCATCTTGCTGATACTGAAGCGGAGCACGAAGAAGCTCTTATGGAGATGTCAGATCCAGATGTGATCGCGAATACAAGCCGCTATCAAGAAGTGATCATCAGGCACGGTGAAATCAAAGCTCTTGTCGAGGAGTATCGGCGGTACCTTGTTGTCTCTGAGGAAGTCGACGATGCGACCGAGCTGTCCGAAATAGAAGAAGACCCCGAAATGCGTGAATACCTTCAATCTGTGATTGTCGAACGATCTTCCGAACTCGAAAGAATTGAAGGAACGATCAAGCGTCTGCTTGTTCCGAAGGATCCCGACGATGAGAAAGATGTAATTGTTGAATTACGAGCTGCGGCAGGCGGGGACGAAGCAGGACTTTGGGCTGGCGATCTTTACCGTATGTATAGAGGTTTAGCGGAAAAACACGGATGGGCAGTAGAACCTATCAATTTCTCGTGGTCGGATGGTGGTGGATTAGCGTTTGGCCAATTCTCGGTGAAGGGCTGTGGGGTGTATTCGAAATTTAAGTGGGAGGCGGGCCCGCATCGAGTTCAGCGCATTCCGAAGACAGAGTCACAGGGCCGCGTCCATACTTCGGTTGCCACTGTTGCTGTGTTGCCGGAGGTCAAAGACATTGAGGTAGAAATCAATGAGAACGATCTTGAGTTTGAAACTTTCCGTTCGACGGGACCGGGAGGTCAGTCCGTGAACACCACTGATTCCGCTGTTCGAATTAAGCATCGGCCATCTGGAATTGTTGTCTCTTGTCAGGATGAAAAGTCGCAATTGCAAAACAAGGTGAAGGCGATGCGTGTTTTGCGCGCTCGTCTTTACCAACAGCAGCTCGAGCAACAGTTGGGCAAGCGGGCTGATGCCCGAAAATTACAGGTGGGAACTGGGGAACGTGCTGAGAAAATCCGCACGTATAATTTCAAAGAGAATCGCGTCACCGATCACCGTATCTCTCTTACGGTTCACAACTTGGACAACGTTCTGGATGGCGATCTTGATAAGTTTCATGTGGTACTCGCCGATCGCGAGGCCGCGGAATCTATCGCGGATATCGCGTGACTGGTCGCTTGATCGGAGACGAAGTCGCGGTTGGGGATCTTTTGCAAGAGTCAGAGTTGCCCCGTCATGAGGCGATGCGTCTTGTAGAACTAGCTAGTGGTGGAAGTTGTCCAGATTTTTATTTGGGTCGTCTCGTCGAGCGCGAAGTGGCCGTCGCCTTTCGTCTTCTTGCGGCGAGTAGAAAGCGTGGTGTCCCGCTTCAATACCTTGAAGGTACTGTCCAGTTCGGACCGGTTGAACTTCGTGTCGATCCGCGGGCTCTTATTCCGCGCCCTGAGACCGAGCAGTTATGGGAGCTTGCTATTGAGGTAATGGGAGGCTTTATCCCTCGCGTCATCGTTGACCTTTGCACTGGATCAGGCAACTTGGCGCTCGCTCTAGCTCACCGGTTTCCACAGGCTGAAGTTTATGGCACGGAACTTTCGCCGGATGCGTTGGCGCTTGCTCGCGAGAATGGCAGAGAGTTGGGCATCAAGGTGATTTGGTTAGAGGGTGATCTCTTCTCTTCCCTACCCCCAAGACTTGTAAGGAATGTCGACCTGATTGTCGCGAATCCTCCTTATGTTTCCGCAACTGAGTGGTCAGCATTGCCTGTGGATGTCAGGGAGCATGAGCCCGAAATGGCTCTTGTTGCTGGGCCTACTGGTGACGAGATCCTTACTCGGATCAGTCAGGAAGCCAGGAGATGGTTGTCTCCTGGAGGATTTATTGTGTGCGAAATCGCGGAACAACGTGCTGCGCAGGCTGTCTCGATTTTTCAACCGTTTGGGGGGATAGTGCGGAGAGATATGGCCGGCCGCCCAAGATTTACTGTTGGTTCCGTTCAGCCTTGAATATCAGTTAAGCAGTAGTGAAACAGGAAAATGGATCTGGATAGAGCCGTCGAGGCGTTACGCAAGGGCAAAATAGTGGGTCTGCCCACCGATACGGTTTATGGGCTCGCTGCAGATCCTTTTCAACAGGATGCTCTAGAGGCGATTTTCGATTTAAAAAGAAGGCCGCACACCAAGCCTCTCCCGATTTTGGTTGCATCGACGGATCAGGCGATGGAGATGGCAATATTTACTGATCTCGCTCGGAGCCTCGCTGATACTCACTGGCCAGGAGCGTTGACGCTCATTGTGTCGATTCTTGACAGCAATCCTGAATGGATCGGTCACAGTCAGAAGCGCACGATCGGCTTGAGATGTCCCGACCATTCAGCAACCCTGAACTTACTCGAGCTGAGCGGCCCGCTCGCTGTGACTAGCGCCAATCTGAATGGTCAACCTGCTGTCCTTGACGACCGCGAGGCGCAGAGCTTGTTTGGTGATGCTGTATCGGTATATATCCAAGGTTCTTCGTTCGGAGGGGTTCCTTCGACGATTCTGGATCTCACCGAGCCTGAACCTTCAGTTCTCCGTCAGGGTCCGGTTTGTGTCAGCTGACTAATCTCGTCTTATCTGTCAGCTTTGTGGAAGGTCCTCTCGTATGATCGACACCCGATCTCTTGAAGAAGCTGACCCGAAGCTCGCCGCGCTGATCAAGAAGGATGCGGCGAGGCAAGGCAAGAATATCCAACTTATTGCGTCAGAGAATTTTACTTCATTGGCGGTAATGCAAGCCTCCGGCTCAGTTCTTACAAACAAGTACTCAGAAGGATATCCGGGGAGGCGCTACTACGAAGGATGCGAGTTCGTCGACGAGGTCGAAATCCTGGCCATTGAGCGAGCTAAGTCGCTCTTTGGTGCCGAGTACGCCAACGTCCAGGCCCATTCAGGGTCCCAAGCAAACATGGCTGCTTACTTAGCTGTGCTAAATCCAGGCGACGCGATTCTCGGGATGAGACTTGACCAAGGCGGTCATCTTACTCACGGGTCGGCAGTGAACTTCTCGGGAAGCCTTTTCGATTTTGTCGCGTATGGCCTAGATCCTGATACCGAATTGATAGATCTAGATGAGGTGCATCGTCTTGCTGTTATGCATCGCCCCAAAATGATCGTTGCCGGCTACTCGGCTTATTCTCGTCTTATCGACTGGAGCGCCTTTCGAGCCATTGCCGACGAAGTAGGCGCGATTTTTTTGGTTGATGCTGCTCATATCATTGGGCTGATAGCTGGCAGAGCCCATCCCAATCCGGTATCCCACGCTCATATCGTCACGGCAACGACGCACAAAGCACTACGGGGACCGAGAGGTGGGTTAATTCTGGCCACTGATGAGTACGCCAAGGCGATCGATAAGGCCGTATTTCCACTATCGCAAGGAGGGCCCATTAATAACCAGATTGCAGCGAAGGCGCTTTGCTTTGGAGTCTGCGCGACAGACGAGTACAAGAATTACGCTCATCAGATTGTTCAAAACGCCGCCACGCTTTCCGAAACGATGTCCGAAGCTGGAGCGCGAGTTGTCAGCGGCAAGACTGAAAATCACATGTTTTTGATCGATGTCAGATCTATAGACGAAAACTTAACTGGTAAGGAAGCAGGAGAGGTGCTTGATCAGGTAGGAGTTACGCTCAACCGAAATTCGATCCCTTTTGATCCTCGTTCTCCATTCGTTACCAGCGGGATACGAATTGGGACTCCATCGGTTACCACCGCAGGAATGCGTCAGGAACAGATGGTTACGTTAGGGTGCCTCATCGTCGAAGTTCTTCGTAACCGAACGGACGAGATGGCGCTTAGGCGTTTAGAGCAAAAGTTACGGGAATTGGCCGATGCGTTTCCTCCTTACCCAGAGGGTTTTTCTGGTCACGTATAGGCAAGATTTGAGCTGCAGTAAGACCTCGACTAGTTTGCGAAAGGAATCACAAGCGTGCGTTCCAGACAAGATATTGAAGCAGAGAGGCTGGCTGGGGCGTGGGCGAAATCCGGCGATTTTTTTGGGGCAATTCTTGCTGGATTGTTGCTCGGTCTTCTAGGTGATTCTCTTGCCGGAACTTCGCCGATACTGGTTATTGTTGGTGTGATCGCAGGTTTTGGAGTTGGATTTCAAAAGATGTTCGAGTTCTCAAAGAAAATCGAGGAACAGGCTGAGATGGCCCGGAGCGAACGTGACGGACGCTGAATACAAGACTATCGACGAGGTTTACGCGAGCCCCAGTCCTGTCACTGCGTCCGTTGAATTGATTGTGGCTCGTGAGACCGTTCGTAGGGCATCGGTTATCGGGCCGATAGTGGTTTTTATCGCTTGGATATTTCGCGGTTCCGCTGGTGCGTCCGCGGCGGCGATCGGCGTAGTTGTCGTAGCCGGAAACTTCCTCCTTGCAGGGGCCATTCTTTCTCGAGCGGCGAGGCATTCGATGAAGGCCTATCATGCTGCCGCTTTAGCAGGCTTTGTCGTCCGGATCGGACTTATTACTGCCTCGATGTTTCTTATCGCGAGCGTGTTCGAGATCGACCGACCGGCGTTGGGTGTTGCGGCAGTGGCCGTTTACTTCATCCTGCTTATATGGGAAACGTGGGCTCTCACTAGGGGCTCGGGAAGGGAGTACGAGTGGAAGGCGTGATCCTGGCGTCATCATCGTGTGACACCGAAAAAGAGATCATCTGCGCTCCGGAAAACGTACTTGAACTGTTTAAATTCGAGGAAGCGTGGTTCAGTATCGGTCCTTTCGACTGGACGCGAACTGTTTTCCTGATGTTTCTGGCAACCGGAATCGCGATGCTATTGCTTTACCTGGGTCTTCGAGGCAGAAGGATCGTTCCAACGAAGTTTGGTGTAGCAATCGAGAGCCTCGTTGCGTTCGTCAAAGACGACATAGCGAAGGGCATCATCGGGCCGCAAGGTGTCCGTTACACGCCTTATCTGCTGGCTGTTTTCATGCTCGTCCTTGTCGGAAACCTCTTTGAAGTCACGCCGTTGATCAATTTCCCTATCACTTCCAGCATGGCCCTGCCGCTGATCATTTCAGTATTGACTTGGATTATCTTTGTTTGGGTAGGTTTCGCCAAGAACGGCATCTCGTACTTAACAGGGATCATTTGGCCCCGGAGTGTGCCTTTAGCTCTTCGCCCTCTTGTCGGTCTTATCGAACTCGTATCAACCTTCGTACTGAGACCTATCACACTTGCTGTCCGGTTGTTTGCCAATATGGTGGCTGGTCACCTGATGCTGACGTTGCTACTCGCGTCCGGAATCATTTTTATCGGCGAGTTCAACCTTCGGTCCATCATCGGTGTTCCGTGGTTCGTTTTCGGTCTCGGTATCTTCGTTTTCGAGATAGTGGTTGCGGTCTTGCAGGCTTACATCATCACGCTTTTATCCGCGGTCTACGTTCAGACTTCCGTTAATCCAGATCACTGAGCAGAGGAGGAAACCTCATATGACACCAGAAGCAGCCGAACTGCTCAAGGGCGCTATTGCCCTTGTGGGATATGGCCTTGCCGCAGTCGGTCCCGGTATTGGAATCGGGATTGTTGTTGGCAACGCTATTCAAGCGATGGCTCGTCAACCAGAAGCAGCCGGTATGGCAAGAACCACCATGTTCCTGGGAATTGCGTTCACAGAGGCGTTGGCCCTTATCGGCTTCGTACTCTTCTTTATCGCGTAGGAGTATCGCGATGTTGCACACATTCGCGTCGAATCTGATCCTTGCCGCCGAGGGGAAGGAAGAAGGTGGTGAACAGCTGCTTTTCCCCGAGACTTCTGAGCTAATTGCCGGCGTCATCGCGTTCGCCATCATCTTTTTCTTTGTATGGCGGTGGGTCCTGCCGACTCTTAAGACAACATTGGAGAATCGTCAAGCTGCTATCAGATCCGATCTCGAGGATGCGGAAACAGCTAAGACGGAAGCTGAGGGTATGCGAGAGGATTACCGATCTCAGCTTGCCGCAGCGCGAGACGAAGCGAATCAGATTGTCGAGGAGTCGCGCCAGGCAGGTGAGACGGTAAAGGCGGACATTATCGCTCGGGCCGAGGAAGAGGCAGATAACATCAAGACTCGCGCTCAAGATGAATTGGCTGGTGAGCGCGAACGGGCTACAGCTGCGATTCGTCGTGAAGTAGTTGGACTTTCGTTAGACGTGGCAGAACGCGTCATGGGGGACAGCCTTGATCGTACTGCCCAGGAGGCCTTGGTGGAGCGATACATCGACGAGCTCGGGGAGTCTGAGGACTAGATCATGGATGAAGTGACTCAAGCGCAAGCGATCAGCGGTTACGCCGCGGCTCTGCTTGCTGTCGCTCGAGCAGAAGGAGATGCCGACCGAATCTCTGACGAATTGTATCGAGTATCCCGAGAGGTTTCACGCTCCAACGAACTTCGTGAGACATTGAGCGATGCGCGCATTCCGGTTGATCGAAAACTCGGCATTGTTTCTGATTTATTAGGCGAACGTGTGTCGGAAAAGACTGTCGCGCTTGTCGATATGCTCGTTTCTACCGGCCGTATCCGTGATTTCGAGGCAATCGCGGACCGAATCACTGAATTGCTTGCGAGAGCCGAGGAACAAGTTGTAGCCGAAGTGAAGTCGGCTATCGAACTAGACAAAGCGATGCGAGATCGGTTAGCGGAGAAACTTACAGAAGCGATTGGGAAGCCTGTCACTTTGCAGGTGATCGTGGATCCCGAATTGATCGGCGGGGTTGTTGCCCGCGTAGATGACACTGTATTTGACGGGTCGGTACGTAGCCGGCTCAGAGAACTGAGAGAGGCATGGGGATAGCCAATGTCTGAAATAACGCTGAATCCCGAGGAGATCGCGGGCGCGCTGCGGCGCAATCTTGAAGGCTGGTCTCCCTCTATGGAAGCTGAGACCGTCGGTTATGTTTCTGCCGTCGGCGATGGAGTAGCCAGGGTTCGGGGGCTTCCAGGGGCTATGTCCGCCGAGTTGCTTGAGTTTCCTGGGGGTCTTGTCGCAGTTGCGCTCAACTTAGATGAAGATTCGATCGGCGCGGTCATCATGGGGGACGCTTCCGGGATAGAAGAAGGCGACGAGGTGCGATCCACGGGTCGGGTGCTGTCGGTTCCTGTAGGAGACGCGTTGCTGGGCAGGGTTATCGATCCGCTTGGCAACCCTCTAGATGGTGGTGAGCCGATCGAGACCAACGAACGTCGTTTACTCGAGACTCAGGCCCCGTCGGTCGTCGAGCGCCAGCCGGTCAAGGAACCGCTACAGACAGGCATCAAAGCAATTGATTCTATGACCCCTATTGGGCGCGGCCAACGGCAGTTGATTATTGGTGATCGTCAGACCGGTAAGACTGCACTCGTTGTCGACACGATTATCAATCAAAAGGGCCAAGGCGTGAAATGTGTTTACGTCGCTATCGGGCAGAAATCCTCGACGGTTGCGGAGGTGGTTCAAGTTCTGGAAGAAGCCGGCGCTATGGAATACACCGTGGTGGTTAATGCCCCAGCTTCGGAGGCAGCGGCTTTGCAAATGTACGCCGCGTATTCTGGTTCAGCTATTGGCCAGTACTGGATGTACAACGGTGAGCACTCGCTAGTTGTATTCGATGATCTTTCGAAGCAGGCTGTTGCCTATCGCGAGATATCTCTTCTCTTGAGACGTCCACCTGGTCGTGAGGCTTATCCAGGGGATGTCTTCTATCTCCACAGTCGTCTTCTCGAGCGTTGCGCCAAGCTTTCTGAGGATCTGGGAGGAGGGTCGCTAACAGGTCTCCCGATAGTTGAGACCAAAGCTAACGACGTTTCGGCTTACATTCCGACGAACGTGATATCGATTACCGATGGTCAGATTTTCCTCGAGACCGACCTGTTCTATTCCGGGATCCGGCCCGCCATTAATGCTGGCGTGTCGGTCTCTCGAGTCGGTGGAAATGCTCAGATTAAGGCCATGAAATCCGTGGCAGGTCCGCTCCGGCTCAACTTGGCTCAATTTCGCGAGTTGGAAGCTTTTGCTGAGTTCGGCTCCGAATTAGATGCAGCATCACTTGCTCAACTGGAGCGCGGCCGTCGAGTTGTTGAAATTCTCAAGCAGGGTCAGTTTTCCCCAATTCCGGTAGAAGAGCAGGTAGTGGCACTCTATGCGGTGACCGAAGGCCATATGGATGATGTCGCTGTGCAGGATATCGCTAATTTCGAGTTTGAAATGCTTGATTTCATTCGCACCCGGTTCGGCGCTCTGCTGACTCAAGTGGTTGAAACCGGTGTACTTGATGAAGAAGCTATTCAACAGGCCATCTCTGAATTCGCTGCCGGTTGGAACGATTGAGTGGCATCTGCAGAACTCCGTCAGATCCGTCGTAGGATTCGCAGTGTCCAGTCGACGATGAAGATCACTCGCGCTATGGAGCTCATCGCAACGGCTCGTATTCCGAAAGCTACTTTTCGTGTTACGGCCAATCAGCCTTATACCCAGACGATGACTGATGTGATCCGCAATATCTCGGCGTCCTCGAGTGGTCTCAAGCATCCTTTGTTAGAGAGAAGAGATGTCGAGACGGCTGGGATCGTCGTTGTAACGTCAGACCGCGGATTAGCAGGAGGCTACAACACTAATGTGATCCGTATGGCTGAACGTCATATTCTCGATCAGCGCCATCAAGATCGTGCAGTGCGTTTGTACACAATCGGCAAGAAAGCTGAGAGTTATTTTCGATACCGTAGATATCAGATTGAGCGTTCTTGGACCGGGATAACAGACACTCCCAGTTATTCCGACGCTCGGTCGATTGCCAGAGTGGTGCTTGAAGCATATGAAAATCGATCGGTCGATTCGGCGGATTTATTTACTACGAAGTTCGTATCGGCGCTTACTCAAACTCCGATTCTTTGGCCTCTATTGCCGATTGAACCTCCGGACATGAGTGACGTTGCTGCTACTTCTTCAGGCTATAACTTCG
The DNA here is from genome assembly GCA_913031525.1 of uncultured Acidimicrobiia bacterium. Taxonomy (GTDB): domain Bacteria; phylum Actinomycetota; class Acidimicrobiia; order Spongiisociales; family UBA5794; genus CAJWGC01. Next base: position 10,637 of record CAJWGC010000025.1, read on the forward strand.
AGCCTGAACCGAGCGAAATTCTCGATCGTCTGCTGCCTAGATTTCTGGTGGGTTCTGTATTCGGTGTTCTGCTCGAGGCTTCAGCTTCCGAACACGCTGCGCGGCGTCGAGCGATGAAGGCTGCAACGGAGAATGCCGAAGAGTTGACGAGAGCGCTGATACGCGAGGCTAACCAAGCACGTCAGGCTGAAGTCACGACTGAGATTTCAGAGATTGTTGGTGGTGCGGAAGCCCTCACCGCCGGATGAGATGAACAGGAGTATCGAGTGACGACAACAACCACTTTGCCTTCGGGCCGAATCGTTAAGGTAGCCGGCCCGGTTGTGGATGTAGAGTTCCCGCCTTCCGCGCTGCCGGAGATCCTCACGGCGCTCGAGATCGATTTTGAGATCAGCGGTGAATCGAAGACCGTGATTTGTGAGGTTGCCCAACATCTCGGCGGCAACTCAGTCCGTGGTATTGCGATGGCTCCAACGGATGGCCTGGTACGCGGCGCTACGGTTCGGAACACGGGGGAGCCGATTTCGGTGCCAGTAGGCGACCAAACTCTGGGTCATATTTTCAATATGTGGGGCGATTCGCTGGATTCTCCTGATGGAGATTTTAGCGGTGACTGGTGGCCGATCCATCGTCCCCCGCCACCCTTTGAAGAAGTCGAACCGCAAA
>CAJWGC010000026.1 GCA_913031525.1 uncultured Acidimicrobiia bacterium
CCAGCGCAGCAGTAGCAGCAGCAGTAGCAGCAGCAGTAGCAGCAGCAGCAGCCAGCGCAGCACTAGCAGCAGCCGGAATCACAATAGATACCCCAGATCCACCCGGAGGGGTGATTGATCGCGACTCCTCCGGTGTGCCGACGGGAGTACTCCGAGAAACAGCAGTTGACTCCGTTGCAAACCAACTTGCTGCAGAAGCTCAGATCAACCATGCGGATGTTGTCGAGGCACTCAGGAGAGTGGCGGGACTTGGTATCACATCTATCGGAGCGATCACTCGTCTGGGCAAAGGGATCTGGTCGACTCTCGGCAACGAGGGCGACATCCTCCTCGAGATTGCGCCATTGATTCCAATACGAACGCATGCCTACTTGGTGGCGAATACAGAAGCAGAGCTGAACTGTTACGTCGACAGAATCGACGCCAGCGACGAAATGCTCCGATGGGGAGGACTGAAACGTTTTGGCGATGGCAGTCTTGGTGGCCATACAGCAGCAATGCACGATCCGTTCTCAGATCGTTCGGATCAATACGGGAACCTTCGACTAACTGAAAAAGATGAGGACCTATCTCGTGCGGCTCTGCGTCTTGGAGGAATGGCAGCTTTTCATGCCATAGGAGATCGGGCTGTGAGCGCCGTCTTGAATATATGCGAACGTCTGATTAATGAAGGAGCAGCGCCGAAGCGACTACGCGTAGAACACGCCTCCGTGATCACAGAGAACGATCTACAGAGATTCGGTCGCCTCGGAGTGATCGCTTCGGTACAGCCATCCTTTATAGGCTCAGAAACGGAATGGCTGGAAACCCGAGTGGGATCAAGCAGATTACAACATACGTATCCGCTCGCTTCACTCGAAAATGCTGGAGTGCACTTAGCCGGCGGATCAGACTGCCCTGTCGAGTCACCTAACCCGTGGGAAGGCATGGCTTTGGCACGCGATCGAGCTGGCATGGTTCCTGAAGAAGCGCTGAGCGCGAAATCAGCGTTCAATCTATTCACTTCAGGCGCTGCCTTGGCACTCGGAGAGCCCGAACCTCTGTCAGTGGGAAGTCCGGCTGACTATCTAGTGATTGATCGCGATCCCCTGACCGTCACGCCAGATGCGCTGAGGAGCACACAGGTGATCGGCACATGGATCGATGGTCAAGAAATAGAAGTCGATCGTTCCTTACCGACCTGGCAAAATTGAATAAGAAAAAATCTTAGAAGCAACGACCGGACTATCCGATCAGAGGAAACGCATGCCCCTGATCTAACCGTTCAGTCGCATACAGCTCCCTGTTCAGCTGAGCCCACCAGAGCGGCATACTTGGCAAAGGCACCCGTCTGATATCGCGGCTTCGGAACAGCCCAGGCAACCTGTCGTTCTGCCATCGTATCGTCGTCGACAAGTAGGTCAAGACGTCTAGCAGGAATATCCACCCTGATCCGATCGCCCTCTTCGACAAGGGCAAGAGGTCCGCCGTGAGCAGCCTCTGGGGCAACGTGACCAATACAGAGTCCCGTAGTCCCCCCAGAGAAACGTCCATCAGTGATGAGTAGTACTTCTTTACCGAGTCCAGCACCCTTGATCGCTGCAGTGATCGCAAGCATTTCTCGCATGCCAGGTCCACCTTTTGGACCTTCATATCTAATGACGACAACATCGCCGGAGTGAATGTCGCGATCGAATAGCGCAGCCAGCGCGTGTTGTTCGTCATCAAAGACCCGAGCGCGTCCTTCATAAGTCTCGAGTTCGATTCCAGCGATTTTCACAACCGCGCCTCCGGGACTCAACGAACCGCGAAGAATCGCGATGCCGCCTTCAGGAGCGAGGGGATCAGCTATGGAACGAAACACCTCCTGATCATCAGGGAGTGGAACGCTCTTGAGGTTCTCCGAGAGCGTCGTACCGGTACACGTCAATACATCCCCTTCCAGCAAGCCTTCATCAAGCAATGCTCGCAGAACTGCCGGAACACCTCCGATGTGATCCAGATCCACCATGTGATAACGCCCAAAAGGCTTGAGGTCTCCAAGATGTGGAGTACGTCGGCTGATACGGTCGAAGTCCTCTAAAGAAAGGGCGACACCAGCCTCGTGAGCAATAGCCAGGAGATGCAGCACGGAATTAGTGGAGCCACCGAGCGCCATGACAGTTGTAATGGCGTTCTCAAACGCGGGGCGCGTCATGATATCTCGCGGACGAACGTCTGCTTCTAGGAGAGCCATAACTGCCCGTCCTGAATCCGTGGCATATTCATGCAAACGATCGTCGACAGCTGGAACTGTAGAGCTTCCAGGCAGCGACATTCCTATGGCCTCTCCGACCGACGCCATAGTGTTTGCTGTGAACATTCCTGCGCAAGATCCAGCACCTGGGCAAGCAGCCTTTTCAATCGCTAAAAGCTCTGCATCATCAATAGTTCCCTCTGAATATGCGCCAATGCCTTCGAACACGTCGACAATAGAAATGTCCTTTCCTAGGTAACGACCCGGCAGGCTCGAACCCCCGTAGAGGAATATTGATGGGAGATTATGCCGCGCCGCGGCCATAAGCATTCCTGGAAGCGACTTGTCGCAACCAGCAATAGAAACCATGGCATCAAAACGTTCAGCGTGCATTACCAGCTCCACAGAGTCAGCAATCACCTCGCGCGAAATCAACGAGGCTCGCATTCCCTCATGCCCCATAGATATCCCGTCGGATACGGCAATCGTCGAAAAGATGAGCCCAACCCCTCCGGCGTCGCGCACCCCGGATTTAGCAAACTCGGATAGCTTCGATCCGGTTAGGTTGCAGGGTGTGACTTCGTTTCCAGCAGACACGACACCAATCTGAGCTTTAGAAAAGTCATCATCTCCAAGACCGACTGCACGAAGCATCGCTCGAGCACCAGAACGCGCCGCCCCTTCAGAAACATCCTGAGAGTGAATTTTCCTTGTCATAGGAACAGGGTAACGACCTGCATCAAAACGCGCTGTATGGTCCGTCTCTCGATAGGGAGAACATGACCACAACTTCTGCGAACTTCGCTGAAGTTCTGTATCGACATGTGTTGGTTTATCTCAAAACTGTGCTCGATGGCGGGTCCCTTCAGAGTCACCTCATACCAACCGTTAGATCCCAGAGCACTGCACTTCCGTCAGGACGGTACCCTCCGTGAATGCATATACCAGATGGGTTCATCACCGGATCTACAACTGCCGGGTTTAGCCTGATCAGCGCTGCTGGCATTTTCACCTCTTTGCGATATGCCGGAAGAGCACTGGCTGAACGAACAGTTCCCCTAGCAGGACTAATCGCCGCCTTTATCTTTGCTGTCCAAATGTTCAACTTTCCGGTCATGCCTGGCATGAGCGGGCATCTACTTGGTGGTGTACTTGCTGCTGTGCTCGTTGGGCCATCGACGGCCATCGTGATCATGACGATCGTCCTCGGCACTCAGGCTATTTTCTTCGCCGACGGCGGCCTAACTGCTTTGGGGTTAAACATCTTCAATCTCGGCTTGGTCGGTGCTGGGGGTGGATATTTGACCTTCAAGGTCATTCTCAGGCTCTTAAGAAAACGAACCAGCTCTGTGGCTGTAGCAGCGGGCATTGCCGCAGGACTCAGCGTACCCCTGAGTGCCGCAGCATTTGCGATCGAGTTCTCGCTGGGAGGTGCTGCAGAGGTATCAATCGGTGCAGTTTCTGTTGCTTTAATCGGAACCCACAGCCTGATTGGCATCGTAGAAGGAATCCTCACGACTCTCGTAGTCGCAGCCATGATGGCTACGCGACCTGATTTGGTGAACGGCGCTCCACAGAGCACAGCTGCTACTGGAGGAAGAAGAGTGAGCAGGCGAAAAGTCCTGGTTGTCGGCTTAGCCATAACAGCAGTATTCGCAATTTTCGTAAGCCAATTCGCGTCAAACAATCCAGACGGACTTGAATTCGTCGCCGAACAAAAAGGCTTTTCAGAAACAGCCGAAGATTCTAGAACTTCTGGTTCACCGCTTTCCGAATATGGCGCAGGCCTAACTGGAAAAGATACGGTCGATACCGCTATAGCTGGCATGGTGGGCATTCTGATCGTGCTGACAATCGGATGGATCTTGTTTTACCTCCTTCGTCGCGGCGAACAGGGCACTCCCCACGCGGCTGCTGGAGGTCACGTCCACGCTTTATACCAACACAAAGACACAGTGGTGCACCAAATGCCGGCCCATGTGAAATTACTCGGAGGTGTTGGATTCATCCTTGGAATTGTCGCCACTCCTCGGGAAGCGTTTTGGGCCTTCGCGCTCTTCATAGCCACACTGTCCATACTCAGTTGGACGGCAAAGCTGCGGCCTGGTTTCCTGGCCAGCAGGATGCTTATCGAGATCCCCTTCGCAGCGGTTGCGCTACTCCTACCGTTCTTTAGCGGAGGCGAACAAGTAACGATCTTGAATCTCGCACTCTCCAAATCCGGACTGTGGACCATGTGGAACATTCTCATTAAGGCCACACTTGGACTCTGGATGGCAGTGATAATCGGCTCCACAATGACAGTTACAGGCATGCTTACCGGACTCGAGCGCCTCCGAGTTCCGCGAACGGTCATCGGTATCACTGGTTTCATGATGCGCTACTTGGAAATCATCCTGGGGCAATTCGGTCGAATGCGACGCGCAATGGAATCGCGCGCCCACCGATCCACCTCATTACGATCATCGCAACCATTCGCTTCTGCGATTGCGATGACTTTCATTCGTTCGTACGAGCGAGGAGAACGGATATATTTGGCAATGGCTTCCCGCGGTTTCACTGGAAAAATGCCTTCTGGAAATACTCCCCCCAAAAGTCATGAACGTTGGCTTTTTGTAACTGCCTTGCTCGTATTTGCTTGGACGATTGCCGCCCTCGGATGGATATTGAGATGAGCACACCAACCATTGCCGCAAAGGGTCTTACATTCAGCTATCCCGATGGCACGGTTGCTCTCGACCATGTTGTCGTACACATCCACCCCGGAGAGCGAGTCGCTCTGCTTGGACCAAATGGAGCAGGCAAGACAACATTGATACTTCACATGAACGGCATCTACACGGCACAGCGCGGAGAGATTCAAGTCTCTGGCCTATCAATTGATTCAGAGAACCTTCTGGAGATACGCCGGCGAGTCGGTGTCGTGTTCCAGGATCCAGACGACCAACTTTTTATGCCTACAGTTCGCCAGGACGTGGCATTCGGACCGCAGAATCTAGGGATAACAGGTGCTGAACTCGAAGACAGAATCGACGCGGCGCTGGCCGCTGTTGGAGTTACCAACCTCGGCGAACGTCCACCTAACCACCTCAGCTTCGGTCAAAAGAGACGAGTGGCAATCGCTGGAGTGCTGGCGATGGAGCCTGAAATCTTGATTCTCGACGAACCCACTTCCAACCTCGATCCAGCGAGTCGGCGTGAGCTTGCCGATATTCTTCGGAAGCTTACGGTAACGCAATTGATAGCTACACATGACCTTCCGTATGCGATGGAATTGTGCCCTCGAGCCATCGTGCTCGACGAAGGCCAAGTGGTAGCCGACGGCGACACTGTGGAACTCTTGAACAACAAAACGCTCATGAAAGCTCACCGGCTCGAACTCCCAGCGGGGTTCGATCCACGATCTGTAAATCGCTGAGATACACAAGAGAACTCTGTCCGATTATCTTGAACCCTATGGGAGATGCACAAAGACCCGATGGGTTCCGGACAAAACAAGTACACGCTGGGGTGAAAGCTGATCCCGAAACCGGCGCGATCCTGACCCCAATTCATCAGTCGACCACATTCGTTCAGCCCTCAGTGAACGAATACATGAAAACAGGCTATACATATTCTCGTAGCGGCAACCCCACCGTGCGAGCTTTAGAAAACAAGCTAACGGCTCTGGAGAACGGTGTTGATTCTGCAGCTTTCGCATCAGGGATGGCTGCCATCAACGCTCTGTTCATGACGTTTCTCGGTGCGGGAACTCACGTAATCATCTCAGAGGTGGCTTACGGGGGAACCTATCGCCTTTCGGAACTTGTCTATACACGTTTCGGTGTCGAAGTGACTTTTGCCAACACCTCGGACGTAAGCTCCGTCGCCAAATCCATAAGAGAAAACACCGCATTGATCCTCACCGAGACTCCGGCAAATCCCACTCTAAAAATTACTGACATTGCTGCTATCTCAGAGGTAGCAACTAATGCGGGAATACCCCACGCAGTGGACAACACCTTCTTGACTCCGTACTACCAACAAGTGTTCGATCTCGGTGCAGACCTCTCCATCCATAGTACGACTAAGTATCTCGATGGGCACAATGCCACCGTGGGAGGAGCTCTGGTCATGGCCCGTGAAGAGCATATAGAACCAATCCGTTTCATCCAGAATGCCACAGGGACGATTATGTCGCCGATGGTGGCGTGGTTGACCTTACAGGGAACCAAAACGCTTTCTGAACGCATGGATCGCCAGTCGACTAACGCTATGGAGGTCGCTCGTTTCTTGGAAGATCATCCTGCGGTTGAGCACGTCGTTTATCCAGGGCTGAAATCATTTCCCCAACATGACCTTGCCTCGCGCCAAGCTTCCGGATACGGAGCAATGATCTGGTTCGAATTGAACGAAGGTGCCGAAAAAGGAAAAACCGCCATGAGCGCTCTACAGGTCTGGACCCTGGCCGAAAACCTTGGTTCAGTGGAGTCTCTCGCCACACACCCAGCGACCATGACACACGCCGCGGTGCCTGCTGAAGAGCGCTCTCGTCTTGGCATTACTGACGGATTAGTGCGCCTTAGCGTTGGCCTCGAAGACACCGAAGACCTTATTGCTGATCTCGATCAAGCTCTATCGTTGGATTAATCCTCTTAGCGCTCTAAAGGAATCCTTGTTCTCGCATCCAGTCGTCATTGAAGATCTTGGAAATGTAGTTGCGACCCGAATCAGGGAGCAGAACAATCGTCAAGCGATCTGGATACTCCGTCGCCACTCGAGCGGCGCCGACCACAGCCATGCCGCATGAACCGCCAACGAGCAACCCTTCTTCTTCGGCAAGCCGGCGTGTCATAAGAAACGCGTCACGATCACTTACTCTCTCATATCGATCCACCACATCAGGATCGAAAATATCAGGCCAAAAATCCTCGCCAACTCCCTCAATGAGATAAGGAGTCACATCGTCAGCCGTATCCGCTGTGTAGATGGAACCTTCAGGATCAATACCGATAATCATCAGATCGGAGTTCATCGCTTTAAGGAAAGCGCCGACTCCGCCAATAGTGCCTCCGGTCCCGATCCCGGCAGCGAATACCTCAACTGCGCCATCGGTTTGGCTCCAGATCTCGGGTCCCGTCGTATCGAGATGCGCATCGATATTCGCTGGATTTGAATACTGATCAGGTCGATAAGCGCCAGGAATTTCCTCTGCGAGCTGCTCAGCGACCGAGTAATAAGAACGAGGATCATCAGGCGGAACATCGGTCGGGCATATAACCACCTCAGCTCCTAAGGCCTTGAGCAAATCTCGTTTCTCCTGTGATTGCTTATCAGCCATTACACATATCAGACGGTATCCCTTGATCGCTGCAGCCATCGCTAGTCCAACACCAGTGTTACCGCTGGTGGGTTCGACGATGACCCCTCCAGGCTCAAGCGATCCATTCTCTTCTGCTCGCAAAATCATGGGCATCCCGATTCGATCTTTGATCGAACCACCGGGATTCGTATACTCGATTTTGGCTACAAGATTTCCCAAGGGATGGACACGCTGGAGACGAATTAAAGGGGTGTTTCCGATCGCATCAACGATGCTGTCGTGAATCAAGATTTCTTCCTAGTAGACCGGGAAAGGCTAGCTAATCGAAACGCCACTCTCCAGATGTTTCGGGAACTCGAATGTCATACGGTGATCGAACTCTCATGATGCTCAATTCCAGGACTGTCACTTTCAAAGTCGAAGGCATGACGTGCGCATCATGTGCGAATCGTATCGAGAAGATCCTGCGCTGCCATGAAGGAGTAGAAAAAGTAGCCGTCAATTTTGTCAGCATGAAAGCACGAGCCGAGATCGATGCATCAGTAGAACTGGATACATTGCGCGAGTCAGTGAGCCGTGTCGGCTACGACATAACTCCGATCGAGACTAGAACGAAAAGGGAAAAGCCAGCATCTAACCACGACCGCAGAACGCGCTATCAGAAATACAAATTGGTGCTTGCCGCTCTACTCGCTACTGCCCTCATGGTGTTGTCGATGATCGTTTCAGAGACCAATGCCACTCGAATCTGGCAACTATTACTCTCAACAATTCTTGTCTTCGTGTTTGGTATCCGGTTCCATCGCATCACGTTGAAGCGCTTAAAAAGCTTCGCTTTCAGTGTGGATACTCTGGTATCCATCGGTTCTCTGGGATCCTGGAGCTACTCAGTTGGAGCCCTATTAGCCGGCCAGCCAACCTTCTTCGAAACCTCAGGAATGATCATTACCTTGATTCTGCTTGGTCGATATTTCCAAGATCAGGCCAACAGGAAAGCCTTAACCGCGACTTCTAGATTGATCGAAACCGAAGCCAAACAAGCTCGGTTGCGCCGCGGTGAAAATCTCGTGATGGTGGATCCTTCCGACCTTGCGTTAGAGGACTTGGTAGTGGTGCTTCCGGGAGAAACTGTGCCAACGGACGGAGTGATCACCGTCGGGGCATCATCTTTCGATGAAAGCATGTTGACCGGAGAATCGACTCCAGTTGACCGGATAAAGGGCGATAGCGTCTTTGGCGCCACAGTTAATCAACACGGGCGCGTCGAGATCCAGGTCACACAAGTGGGATCGGACACCGCACTCGCTCAGATCATCAGACTCGTAGAAGATACACAGGCTTCGAAATCTCCGATTCAACAGTTCGCAGACCGAGTTTCTTCGATATTCGTTCCAATGGTTCTTGTGGGATCGATTGCTGTATTTGTCTTCTGGCTGGGCATAACCGGCGAACTCGACACGGCTGTTCGCAATGGAGTTGCTGTGATCATTATTGCCTGTCCGTGCGCTCTCGGATTGGCAACCCCTACCGCCATCATGGTCGGGAGCGGAAAAGGCGCCAGCATTGGAGTTCTGTTCAAAGGAGCCGAGATATTCGAACGCTCTCGACAGGTCAACACGGTCGTCTTCGATAAGACCGGAACGCTAACGCGTGGCACGATGACGCTCAGCGATGTAGTGACTAGCGAAGACGAAGAACGGTTTCTCTATCTCGTAGGATCTTTAGAAGCTGCCAGCGGCCATCCGATCGGTCATGGAATCACGATTGGCGCGCAAGAACGAGGCATCACACTCGGTCAAGTCGAAAATATAAAAACTATGACGGGACTCGGCGTTATTGGCATCATTGACAACATTCGTGTGGTGGTCGGCAGCCCTAGGCTCATGGCTAAAGAGGGTTTATCGATCCCTGGAAACCTTGCTAGCGAACTAGAGCAACTGGAAAACAAAGGGCACACTGCCTTTTTCGCAGGATGGAATGACAAAGTCCGCGGCGTACTAGCAGTTACCGACCGAATACGCGCGACTTCGCTAGAAACAATTCGAGGGCTAACTGATCTTGGTATCGAAACAATGATGTTGACCGGAGACAATCAACGGACCGCCGAGGCAATCGGCGCGAAAGTCAACATTTCAGCGATCCGATCCGAAATGTCGCCGATAGGAAAATCAGCCGAAGTTAAAGCCTTGCAGGACTCGGGCAGAACCGTGGCATTCGTGGGCGACGGAATCAACGATGCCCCAGCTCTCACACAGGCTGACGTCGGAATGGCGATCGGTACCGGTACCAGTATGGCCATAGCCGCAGGAGACGTGGTGCTGATGTCAGGCGAACCCTTCCTGGCTGCCACTGCTCTGCGTCTCGCCCAAACTACTTTTCGCGCCATTAGACAGAATCTCTTCTGGGCCTTTTTTTACAACACAGCCGCAATCCCACTAGCAGCAGCAGGACTGCTCAATCCGATGATCGCTGCTGGAGCAATGGCAGCGTCAAGCATTTCGGTTCTTGCAAACAGCCTTCGCCTTCGGCGATTCGCGTAGCTAACAGTTCACTTCTTCTATATCTCCACCCGCATGTAGCTTCGGGCCATGGAATCAATAAGATCGGCTCGAGAATGAGCGATACACTTGTGATCCAAGTAGAAAGAACCTTGGAAAACAAAGATGACTTCTCTGGAAATACTGAATTGGGTTCATCTACTGGGAGCCGCGGTATGGACTGGAGGACTCATAACCTTGGCTGTGATCGTCGTCACTCTGCGACGCGCTGGCGCGGGCCGAGAAATTCTGCAAGCAGTCGCGCACCAATTCGGTCGGGTATCGTGGATAGCCTTCGGATTGCTCGTAGTGACCGGAATTTGGCAAGTACATCAAATGGGCCTCAGCTGGGCCAACAAACGCCTCACCCTGAAGTTGACTCTCGTGATACTCACTGCTGGAGCCTCGGCGATTCACCAGTTCACGGCAAGAACGATGTCACCCGCATTTCGAGGGATCATTCAAGGAGTGATCCTGCTACTCAGTGTGGCGGTGTTCGGAACTGCCGTCTGGCTCGTTTAAGCCGTACTGACTCCGGCCAATCGTCCGATATCAGCACTCTACTTCTTGCGTTTGTGCCGGTTCGCCTTAATCCGCTTGCGGTACTTGTGCTTGCTCATTTTTTTCCGGCGTTTCTTTACCAGCGAACCCATCAATACCTCTGTCGAAAAAATTATTATCCCGAGAGAACAGCAATGCCATCTCTCGAGCGGATCATAGGTTCGCGGACTGAGACGCAGGGTGCAAGCTCTGTCTACGAAATATCTTCTCCTGACACCAGTACAATCAACCACTATGCAGCCGATCATCGGCATAACCACTCGCCCCTACGAGGTTCAATCCTCCGAAGGATCAAGTTACGCGCATACCCTCCAGCGTACTTATACAAACGAAGTGCTGCGCGCTGGCGGATTGCCAATACTGTTGGCTCCCGTCCCAGATCAGAGCATTCCCGCACTCCTTGAACAAATCGA
>CAJWGC010000027.1 GCA_913031525.1 uncultured Acidimicrobiia bacterium
CGCGCCGCTGCTCCGCACCATGTTCGTCGGCACCGCGGTCGCGCTCACCGCCGTCACCGTCCTCTCCGTCCCCGAGATCGCGACCGCGATCGCCACTGTGGGCTGTTCTGCCGGGGCAAATCCAATGAACCACACGTCGTTGATGTCGTCTCGACCGGTCTCGGCCGTTCCCGTCTTGCCTCCCACCTTGTCCCTGTTCTCGCCGAAATCATCAAAAGCCTTAAAGGCAGTACCGCGCCGGTTATTCACCACCTGTTGAAGATCCCTCCGAAGCGAGATCAACGTCGTATCGTCAATATCTACCGTCCTGAGCAACTGAGATCCAGCTGAGAACAGGACTTCCCCCACCGTGGACACCACTTCTTGCACAACGTGTGGTTTCCAGAGATAACCACCGTTGACCATCGCTGCATACGAATTCGCAAGCTGAAGAGGCGTCGCTAGAACCGAACCCTGACCAACCGCGGCCTGGAGTAAGTCGCCGCCGAACCAAGGACTAGCAATGCCAGGTTCAAGTCGACTGGGATCGAGCCGAGCCGGCGATTTTTCTGCCCAGTACTCGAAAAGTGCCCGATCAGGCACGATGCCAAACTTTTCGAACGGTAAATCAATGGAGGTGGGAACACCGAAACCTAGGGCGCGAGCCCAGTCCTGAATCATGCTCTCGCCCGGTTTTCCTTTGTTCTGCTGCCAAATCGTCCAAGCCAACTCCCAAAAATAGACGTTGCAAGAACGAATAAAAGCCATGTGAATGTCTTGCTCACCGTCGTCGCGAGTCGTCCAGTTATTCCAAACAAGCTGGCTCTTGTCCAAGAATGGCTTCTGCAGGGTGCGACTACATAAGATCGGCTCTTCGAGAGAGGCAGCACCTTCTGGCCAAATGTTCTCCTGCATAGCAGTCACATATGTCACAGCTTTAAAGGTCGAAGCAGGAGCGTATTCGCCACGAACGGCAAAGTTGTCCAAGACACCTTCGGGCAACGCGTCGAGTTCAGCTTGAGAGACACCGCCGATAAACATATTTGGGTCGTAAGTTGGAACGGAAGCCATAGCAAGGACTTCTCCGTTCGTCACGTCTAATACCACTCCGACAGCACGTACTGGACAAAACGGATCCTCGTCAAGATCGGGGACACAATCTGAATTGTGTTCGGCTCTGGCTAGCTTTAATCCGGCGCTCAAAGAATCCTCCAGTATCTCCTGGAGATCAACATCTATCGTGAGCGTGACCGAAGCCCCCGCGGTCGGGCTTTGTTGCGCCATAAACGAAAGTACATTGCGCTGGGCGTCTACTCGATACTTGATCAGCCCGGGATTTCCGGCAAGCAGATTGTTGTACTGCTTCTCTATGCCGGAGCGACCGATAAGACCGCTAAGACTGGCCCCTTCCTCTATATCAGATTGCGTCGGCTTACCGATGTAGCCGACGATATCAGCAGCTAGATTATTGAACGGATAGATACGGAAAGGCTGCGCCTCAACAGACACACCGAAGAATTCCTCTGAATGCTCCACAAGATAACGAGCTTGATCATTCGTCAACTCATCGATCACTGGAAAGCGATCACCTCGAAGACGAGCCTTATCGACAGCAAATTCTATGAGTGTTGGGTCGTAGCCGGAGAATGCCGACAATCTGGCAACCAATTCCTCTTCTCCCTCGAGAGTGACCACCCTCCCATCTACAACAGCTGCCAAGACGGGACGAGTGCCAGCAAGCAATTCTCCATTGCGATCTCTGATCTCACCTCTCGGTGCAGGTGTAGAAGCAAAATCGATCTGATTACGCTCAGCTGCTACTGCAGACTGCGCGCTCTCAGTGACTTGGATCTGCCACAATCGAAGTGCGAGAAGAGCGAACAAGCCAAGACAGACAACACCGACGACGCCGATCCGCCAACCTGTGGTCACGACCGCCATATCGAATCTCGTTGCCGTTTGATAAGGCGCGCCGTCGCGGGAAATATTCCTGCAGCGAGTATCAGAGAGTAGAGAGCCGGAAGCAGCATAAGGCCGACAACATCAGAATCGGTCAGTGTCCGCTGACCAAAGAGGGTACCGATAATTGAAAAAACGACGTTTCCCAAAAAAGCAAGAGCGAAGATACCCACAGATACCCAGTAGATGCCGCGGTCAAAGTAACGACTGAAACGAATCGTGAGATATGCGACGGTGACAATCGAAATAGCCCAAAGACCTAGAGGGGAAGCACCAAGCAAATCCATCAACATTCCCCCGGTAAAGGCGACAAGAAGAGTTGGTTCGGGTTCCAGATGCCGAGCTACCGCTATAACGACAACAGTCACAAGCGCCGGTGAAGCTCCTAGAGGTTGAACCCGGCCTTCGCCAAAAAGCGTGGTCTGGATAACCACGGCCACGATCACAAGAAAGAGAGCGATCGGAAGCGCACTTGGCCTCATCCGCGATCTCCTTCGATCGTTTCGAGATCGTCACTTCCATCCGGTGAAGACGCTAGCGGAGACCAGCCGACCAGGACCTTCACGAAATCAAGTTGAGAAGTCGCAATCTCGGGTTTCACTTCCGTTACGAGAGAGAAGCCGACCACAGATTCGGCCGCTTTGAGCACTGTTCCGATACGAATATCGGGAGGAAACCGGCTGCCTTCAGTCACAATTAGATCTCCTTCGCTAGCCCCTTCAACAGCACTAAACATCTCGAGTTTCAAAGGGCCATCTCCCTGACCGGAAATCCAACCGGTTTCGTTAGTCACCATGTTCCTAACTACCACCCCGAGTCGAGGATCAGTGATAAGCCTCACCCGCGCCCAAGATTTCCCTACATCGTCAACGCGACCCACAAGACCCCGATCGTCAATGACCGGATGACCTATAACAACTCCGTGCTGTTTTCCTCTGTCAATGAAACGCACGTGGTCAAAGTCGTTAGAACCATTCGAAAAAATCCGGGCCGTGATAGCCGACACCTCTCCTGGAGGCTCCAGACCATTTATTTTCTCCAACTCTTCGAGGCGCCGCTGCAGCTCTTGTGCATCACGAATTAGCGGTTCGAGATCTTCCACCCTGCGCTGGAGGCGATCGTTCTCATCTCGCAAGTTCGCGATATCAACAACGCCGTCAAAAAACCCTACGACGGGTCGAGTCACAGAGCTCGCCATTCTCTGGAAAGGAGCGAAGAGAGCCTGAGTTCCGTCGCGCATGACCGACCCGATACCGGATCCCCCAGCTCGGACGTCAAAGGTGGCGAGGAAAAACGAAACGGCCACTAGAGCTACAAAAAGAGCTAAAACTCGATCAAAGCGCTGGAACATCTGTAATCAGCTCCGCCGCTGAAGCGGCGAACCTCAGCCGCGACCGCTAGAGGAGAGCACGCTGTGCAGCACTTCGAACTCCTCTAGGCAGGCACCTGAACCGATCACTACCGATTGCAGAGGACGATCAACGCTGATAATTGGCATGCCGGTCTCGTTGGCAAGGCGAACATCAAAACCACGTAGCAACGCCCCTCCCCCGGTAGCAACGATTCCGCGCTCCATTATGTCAGCTGCCAGCTCTGGGGGTGTCTTGTCTAATGTGTACTTGACTGCGTCCATGACAGCTTGAACAGGCTCCTCGATAGCTTCGCGCACTTCGGGACTCGACAAGACGATCGTCTTGGGAAGGCCTGTCACAAGATCCCTTCCACGAACTTCAGCAGCAGGTTCTTCGGCGTATGGCCATGCGGAGCCAATAGCCATCTTCACTTGCTCAGCAGTGCGCTCCCCGAGCATGAGGCTGTACTCCTTCTTCACCCAAGAAATAATGGCTTCATCGAGTTCGTCTCCGCCGATACGGATGCTCTTGGAGACCACGATCCCCCCGAGAGATATGACAGCAACCTCCGTTGTGCCTCCCCCGATGTCGATCACCATAGAACCAGAAGGTTCATGAACGGGCAGACCTACCCCAATAGCGGCAGCCATCGGCTCCTCAATCGTGTAAGCACGACGAGCACCAGCGTGATAAGCAGCTTCTTCGACTGCTCTACGTTCGACTGCAGTAATCCCAGAGGGAACGCAGATCACAATGCGGGGTCGAGCAGCGAGACGCCGGTTGTGGACCTTATCGATAAAATAACGGAGCATCTTCTCTGTGATTTCAAAATCTGCAATCACACCGTTGCGGAGCGGCCGAATCGCCTGAATGTAAGAAGGTGTACGCCCGATCATACGCTTGGCTTCCATTCCTACTTCAAGAGGTCGATTATCACGGGTATTGATCGCGACAACCGAGGGTTCGTTAAGCACTATTCCTTGGCCTCGCACGAACACGAGAGTGTTGGCAGTACCGAGATCGATCGCCATGTCACGCCCGGCCACTGAGAAGAGACTGTTCAACATAAAGTATTCCGCCCGTCTCTGATCAGGATGCAGTGTAGGCCTTCTACAATTTTGAGCTCAGAAAATAATTTCACGAGAAATAAATCCTGAGTTCACGATCGGCGCTCTCTGCAGAATCCGAACCGTGAACAACATTTTCAGTTATCGCTAATCCATAATCACCGCGAATTGTCCCAGGAGGAGCATCAGCCGGATCCGTAGGTCCCATTAACGATCTGCATGACATAATCACTCCATCCCCCGACCATTGCATCGCGACAACCGGGCCCCTGGTAATGAACTTGCGAAGATCTGGATAGAAAGGCTTGTCAACATGCTCGGCGTAATGACGGTCAGCTAGCTGACCGTCAATACGAAGCATCCGAATCTTTTCAAGACGGAAACCTGCTCGTTCTAGCCGACTTATGACTTCACCGACTAGCCCGCGTTCTACTCCGTCCGGCTTGACCATGATGAACGTGCGTTCAAAGGATATAAGCAACCCCCTGGCGAACGCAGAATAGTAGCGTTTTTCGCGACTCCAGGACCAGTCGTCCTCGTTTTACCAACTTATAAAAGAACAAATAAACCTTGCCTGAAGATGCCTGTGCGATACCAGATAACGAATATCAAATTCAGCGAGTTCCATGCGAAACGAAGTTTCGAATTGAAGACTTCATTTCAGATTGTGGGATTCAACCTTGCTATAGCCTCTCCGGCCACGTAGAGCGACCCTGCCACTACGATCGCTCCTTCCTCGTCCACCGTGTGGAAGGATTCGGTGATAGCCCGTGCCACAGGCACGACCGTCTGGATCGGAACATCAGCGCCGAAAACCTCAGCAGCTACGGCCGCAATAACTTCAGCCGGAATAGCAGCATCATCTGTAGGTGTTGTCGCTATCACTTCGCTAACAAGCCCGACCATAGGCTCGAGAAGATCGGCAACATCTCGCTCTCCGCGAACACCGATAACCAACGTCCAAAGCACAGGAGGAAATTCACCTACAAGCGCAGCAGCAAGTCCTTCCATACCCTCGACATTATGAGCTCCGTCGACAATCAGGAGTGGATTCCTATTCATCACCTGGATCCGACCCGGAGCCGTAAGAGACGCGGCTCCTGCGCTGACAGACTCCGGATCTAACGCTCTATCAAACAACATTTCGCAACTAGCGAGTGCCGTTAAAAAATGATCCACTTGGTGCCTTCCGTGTAGTGGAATAAAGACTTCGGCGTACTCTCCATAGACCCCGCAATAGTCGGCCTGCCAACCTCCTACGGCTTGGGAAACTGATTCCGGTCTGAAATCCTCTCCGAATCGAACCCACCTCGAATCGATCTCGGCGACCCGCGCCGTCATCGCTCCGTCAGCGGATGAAGGCAACGGACCGCTGACGAGCGTGCCCTTCTCTTTAAGAATGCCTGCTTTCTCGGTCGCAATCTCAAAAATCGTCTCACCAAGATATTCAGTGTGATCAAATGAGATGCCAGTGATAACCGAAACATCAGCATCAACAACGTTGGTCGCATCGAGACGACCGCCAAGACCGACCTCCACCACCGCAACCTCGACTCCGGTTGAGGCAAATGCCTGCAAAGCGATGGCAACGGTGAGCTCGAAGAAGGTAACGCGCTCACCCGATTGCGCCTCATAGATATCGACAAAAGGGGCCACATCTGCGACCGCCTCAACAAATTCCTCAGCGGTGAGGGCGGCTCCCGTTATCGAGAATCGCTCCTCAATCGCGATCAGGTGAGGAGATGTAAACGTGCCTACTCGAAGACCATGGGATTCAAGCAATGCCGCAACCATACGCGTTACGGTTGTCTTTCCGTTAGTCCCAGCAATATGAATGACGCGATAACTGTGATGCGGATTAGCCATTAGATCCAATAACGCTTCAATCCGCTCTAAACCAGGCTTAATTCCTTGTCCGATTCGAGTATCGAGGAAGGCAATCGCCTCTTCGTAGGTCGAGATGCCTCGGGATAACGCCATCGGACTCATGCTATTTCGCTATCCGAGCTCGGAAAGCTGGCGAGAAAGCCTCGATAGCCTGGCCTCCAACTCTCCCGCCTTAGCTTCCTCTCGGAGCACGACCTCGGCCGGAGCCTTACTCCGGAATCCGACGTTCTCTAGCTTGGATCTTGACTTACGAAGCAGATCAGTTGTCTCCCCAATAGCCTTCTCGATACGAGGCCTCTCAGCCTCTACATCAACAAGACCCGCTAACGGAATAAGACCCTGGACATCGCCAGCAGTGATCCTGGCATAACCCTTTCGGTCCTCTCCAATAGATTCACGAATAATGGAGACAGCTGCCAGTACGCTGAGCTGATCTAGCCACCATTGCTCTGCGATCTCTTCTGACACATCAAGGACAAGCGGCACCTCGATGCGAGGAGAAAGCTGATGGTCAGAACGAAACCGCCGGACTCCGACCACAAGGTCTTGCAAAACACCCAATGCTTGTGGAGCCACCGTCGAAGGCGGATCTGGCCATCGAGTAGTCATCAGAAGACTCCCATCGCCGAGCGTCGACCACAGCTCCTCCGTTAGGAACGGAATGATCGGATGGAACATGGCAAGCAGGTCACGTAGCACGACACCTAGAGTGTTACGAACTGCGACAACCCTGGATTCATCTGTCAGGGCAGTCTTAGCCATCTCGATGTACCAGTCGAAAACCTCTGACCACGTAAAGCTATAGAGCACACCCACTGCATCCGAATATCGGTACTCTTCACTGAGCTGGTCATACTCGGCAGCAACCTCAGCCAGTCTTGACAGAACCCACATATCTTCAGGCCCAGGGTCCTCGGGGTAGCCTCCAGAGGCCGGCACGTCGGATACATCAGCATGCTCGACCGCATACTTGACGGCATTCCAAAGCTTGTTTCCAAATCTTCTAGCAGCGTCGACCCAGGCTTCGTCAAAAGGAATGTCGTGGCCTGGAGCAGCTGCCTGCAGCAAAGCGAGCCGGAGGGAATCAGCCCCGTACTGTTCCACGAGCTCGAGAGGATCGAGAGCGTTACCTAGAGACTTCGACATCTTCTGGCCATCGCTAGATCGCACAAGACCGTGTATCACAATATCTTGAAATGGTGAAGTGCCGGAAAAGTGAATACCCATCTTCATCATTCGAGCGATCCAGAAATAAATGATGTCGTATCCAGTGACAAGAACGCTCGTCGGGTAGAACGTCCTTAGATCGTCGGTTTCATCCGGCCAACCGAGAGTAGAGAACGGCCAGAGCGCAGAAGAAAACCAAGTGTCAAGAACGTCCTCGTCAGGCTTCAACGGCCCGCGACAGTCAGGGCAATCTTCGGGTTCCTCACGAGCAACAATGACCTTCTGACAGTCAATGCAATGCCACGCTGGAATCCTATGCCCCCACCACAGCTGGCGACTAATTGTCCAGTCCCTCAGATTCTCCATCCAGTGGAAATAGCTGTTTTCCCAGCGTTTCGGAAAGAATCGCGCCTCACCATCACGAATTGCTTCAATCGCTGGCCCAACCAATGGAGCCACCTCAACAAACCATTGCAACGAAAGAAGAGGTTCAATGACGGTACCGCAGCGTGAACAATGACCCACCGAATGAGAGTGATCCGCGATCTCCACGAGATAGCCCAGTTGACTGAGTTTATCCCGAATTGCTTCTCGAGCTTCATAACGGTCCGCTCCAGAGAAATCGGCTCCAGCGCTATTAATCCGGGCCTCAGTGTCAATGACAACGATAGGTTTAAGACCGTGACGCTCGGCGATCTCAAAATCGACAGGATCATGAGCCGGAGTGATCTTCACGGCTCCAGTACCGAATTCCGGATTGACAGCATCATCGGCCACAACGGGGATTTCACGATCCAGAAGAGGAAGGCGCACCCGTTTGCCGACAGCGTCAGCGTAACGATCGTCTTCTGGGTGGACAGCGACACCAGCATCTCCAAGCATCGTTTCGACCCGAGTGGTGGCCACAACGATGCCGCCGCCCCCATCCACAAACGGGTACTTGATGTAAACAAGTTCACCCGTCTCTTCCTCGTGCTCAACCTCAATATCCGAAATCGCCGTATGGCAGCGCGGGCACCAATTAATGATCCGGTTACCTCTATAGATAAGCCCCTGCTCGTATAGAGTTACGAATACTTCACGTACCGCTCTCGAAAGTCCTTCGTCCAGAGTGAACCGTTCTCTAGTCCAATCTGTCGAAAAACCAAGCGTGCGAATCTGCTCGGTAATACGCCCACCAGAACGTTCTTTCCAGGCCCATACCTTCTCCTCGAATCGCTCTCTACCGAGGTCATGACGGTTCAATCCTTCGACAGCAAGATCTCTCTCTACAACATTCTGCGTCGCGATCCCAGCATGATCCATGCCGGGTAACCACAACGTGGCATATCCCTGCATGCGTTTTCGCCTGACGATGGCATCCTGAAGAGACATGTCGAGAGCGTGACCCATATGCAACACACCCGTGACGTTGGGCGGTGGAATGACGATGGTAAACGGCTCACCATCTGGATTGACCTCAGGTCGGAAAGAACCCGATTCTTCCCAAATCGAGTACCAGCGAGCCTCGATGGCCTTCGGCTCGTACGTTGGGTTCATCGCATCCTTCGATTACGCCCAGACTACGGGCAGAGAAAGGGATATTAATGCGGCCGATCCCAGAATCGGCATCGAAGATCTCGTACCCTCACCAGAAAACTGAAAACCCCGATGAACAATCCACTTGATGTCTTGTTCGAGGGAAATAGATAGAAATAGGCCTGAAAAGCGGGGATCCGCCGGAAGAATCGACTCTCTGATCAATGCTACAAAATGCTTGAACCTCGACAGGATGGTCCGATCAGGCAGATCGCTCTTCGGGGATCTCACTCTGGGCAAGTTCCTGGATAGGCACAAGCGTCGGTTCGACTTGCTCCCTCACAATCTCAGCGTCAATTACAACACGGGCTAAATCGCTTCGCGAGGGCAGCTCATACATCGTGTTGAGCAAGATCTCCTCCATAATGGACCGCAGGCCTCTTGCTCCGGTGCTTCGCTGTATCGCCTGCTCCGCTATGGCCTCAAGCGCATCGTTAGCGACCACTAATTCGACGCCGTCCATTTCGAAAAATCGGGCGTACTGACGGATTAACGCGTTACGCGGTTCAGTGAGTACACGCACTAGATCATTCTTGTTGAGATCGTCGACAGTTGTTACGACTGGCAATCGACCGATGAACTCCGGAATAAGGCCGAACGCAATAAGATCTTCCGGCATGATCTGCGCAAACAACTCGCTGGCCCTGACCCGCTCGTTGGAACGTACTTCCGCTCCGAACCCCACCGACTTATTATCAACACGATCGGCAATGACACCATCAAGACCAGAGAACGCGCCACCGCAGATGAACAACACGTTTGTCGTGTCAATCTGCAGGAACTCTTGATGAGGATGTTTTCGTCCTCCCTGTGGCGGAACCGATGCCACAGTTCCCTCGAGAATCTTGAGCAGTGCCTGTTGAACACCTTCTCCAGAAACGTCCCGGGTAATTGAAGGATTTTCTGCCTTCCTAGCGATCTTGTCTATCTCATCGATATAGATGATGCCGGTTTCTGCCCGTTTGATGTCGTAATCAGCAGCCTGAACAAGTTTGAGGAGAATATTCTCTACGTCCTCTCCTACATAACCAGCCTCGGTAAGAGTAGTGGCATCTGCAATAGCGAAAGGTACGTTGAGCCGACGAGCCAACGTCTGAGCCATCAGTGTCTTACCGACGCCGGTTGGACCCACCACAAGGATATTCGACTTCTGCAACTCAACATCATCATCACGATTCCGATTATCGGCTTGGACACGTTTGTAATGGTTGTAAACAGCTACTGAAAGAATTCGTTTCGCCTGTTCTTGCCCGATTATGTAATCATCTAAGAAGGCATTGATTTCCTCCGGTTTGGGCAATTCATCAAATCCAACTTCAGAGGGAACAGCCAATTCTTCATCGATAATCTCATTACAGAGGTCTATACATTCATCACAGATGTAAACTCCCGGACCAGCAATCAACTTCTTTACTTGTTTTTGGGATTTACCGCAGAAGGAACATTTGAGTAGCTCTGTTGTTTCACCAAACTTTGCCATTTCTCACTCCCTACTTAAACCGCTGCTATGGGTCCAGAATTGTCTACGTTAGGTCTTGAATTGATCACTTCATCAATTATCCCGTATTCCTTTGCTTCGTATGCGTCCATGATGTTATCTCTATCCGTGTCCAATCGTATCTGTTCAACGGTCTGGCCGGTGTGTTCTGCCATGACCTCTTCCAATTGGTTTTTTAATCGCTGAATTTCTCGTGAAGCGATTTCTAGATCCGATACTTGTCCTTGTGCTCCTGCATACGGTTGGTGGATCAGAACTCTCGAATGCGGGAGGGCCAGTCTCTTTCCAGGTGTCCCCGCAGCGAGAAGGACGGCTGCTGCTGCGACTGCCTGCCCGTAGCAGATGGTGGCTATTTCGGGTTTTATGTATGACATCGTGTCGTAGATGGCGAATACAGAATTGATGTTCCCCCCTGGAGAGTTTATGTAGAGGCTCACATCCTTATCTGGATTCTCGGATTCAAGATGCAGAAGTTGAGCGCATACTAAATTAGCGATTCCATCATCTATCGGAGTTCCAATGA
>CAJWGC010000028.1 GCA_913031525.1 uncultured Acidimicrobiia bacterium
CATGGTCTTCGACCTCGAATGGGGAGGCCCATCGGGGCACTGGGTCGAACTTCGACGGGGATACAGCTTCAAGCCGCCAACTGACGTACAGAAGGCGTACTGGGAGACTCGTGTTGAAAGTTTCGCTGCTTGCGTTAACGCCATGAAAGCTGGCGAGTCGTCAGAAACAGTTCTCGCGGCTCGTGATGCTGTATACGCCAAGCACGGGCAAACAGGCGAGGGCGTTCTCGCGTACACAGCTCACGGCATCGGGGTCGATTCCCTAGAGCCCCCGTGGGTGCCCGGAAAGGAACGTATTATGGAGGAGGGCATGATGATCAATCTCCACCCCGCCATAAGTCTCTCTCCCGAAGATGGCCCTGCGCTAGGTGGCATATCTATCGCCGACAACGTCCTGGTAACAGCCGACGGTGGCGATCGAATCACCGACGAAGTTGACGAATGGATCGTCCTCGACGCGTAACGCATCGAACGACCGAATGATTATGACGTGAGCGAAAGAGATCCCGTACGCTTCGCGGTGATTGGTGCCGGGCCGGAAGGCTTCGGTCATCGTGCGCATATTCCAGGAATCCAGGCAGCGCCTGGTGTCGAGCTAATCGCCTTAGCCACAGCGCACGACGAAACAGCCCGATCCGCCGCTGAACATTGGGGCGTTCCCCGTTGGTATGGAAGTGTCGAATCGCTGCTCGAAGACGACGACGTCGATGTCGTAACGGTATCGGTCAAACCACGAGCCCATTATCCCCTTACCATGGCTGTGATCGAATCTGGGAAGGCTGTCTACTGCGAATGGCCTCTCGGACTCACCACGGATGAAGCGATCGAGATGGAAAAAGCAGCGGCCAAACGAGGAGTCCACGCTGGTGTCGGCCTTCAAGGACGATGGGCTCCTGAAATTCGGCATCTTCGTGATCTCATTGGAGCAGGGCATATTGGAAAACCGCTCTCATTTGAGGTATCTCAAGCTCTCGACCGATTCGAAATTACTGAACCGCGCTCGTGGCTCCACCACGAAGAGCAGGCGAGCGGAGCGCTATTCGTCGCGTCGGCTCATGTCATTGACTCCGTGCGATTCGTGCTCGGGGATATCGAAGCACTCTCAGGACTTCGGGCAACGCTCTTCGTAGAAGATTTCTATGCCGACACCGGCAATCGATTCGAATGGCAGGCATCCGATACGGTCCGTTACGTTGCCCGACTCACCGGGGGACAAGTTGGCTCTCTCGCCGTTTCCAACATAACAAGCCCACCTTTGGGATTCTCAATCCGAATCTTCGGAGATGAGGGACAACTCGCGGCATCCGCTCCGGGTTACTACCAATTCACTCCAATGACGCTCCTCGGGGGACCCCGTGGAGGAGAAATGGCTGCTATCAAGGTGCCCGAAACGCTGAAAAAAGGGATGGCGCTTCCCGAAGGGGATGCCGGGACTAACGTTGGCCGAGCTCTTTCAGCGTTCGGCACTTCATTCGTCAACGGTGACCGGTTTCGTCCTGACTTTGTTGATGCAGTTGGTCTCCATCGGATCCTTGACGCGGTAATTCAGTCTTCTGACGGAGCTGGGTGGGTAACAGTAGGGAACGACCATTAGGGGTTAGTTATAATCCTGTCCCTCTCTGAATTTTGTCGAGCTCAGGATTTACTGCGATATGGAAAATCTCGCTCAAACCGCTGCCTTGAAAGAGGTTTCTCTGAGCGTCGGTTTCAACGAGTTGTATCAACTCGGGCGAGACCAGCTGGATCATTTATGGGAAACAGAGTACAAAGACAAACTGCCCCGCGATGACCAGAAACCGCCGTTTACACCCCTGATCGAGCAGATCGACGGCGCTTCCGTGCCAGTTCCTTCTGCTACTCCACTTACGAATGTTCGTCGATGGTTTATGAGTTCGGAAGGGAACGAGGTCCTCCAAGTACAACGAAACTGGTTTGCGCACAATTGGCGTCGCACCGGAGTCGGAGTGACGAGTTCGTCGGAACTGCCCTATCCCGGTTACAAGGCCATTCGAAATACTTTTTCAGACTCTCTTGAGATGTTCGTCGGCTACATCGATAAAGAAGAACTGGGCTCATTCTCTCCCTTACAGTGCGAAGTCTCGTTCGTCCATCACATTCCATCGGGAGATATCTGGAATGGCCCTGAAGACCTGTCCAATGTTTTGCGTATGTTCTCAGCTTCGCCAGAAGAGAAACTTCCAGGTTTGGAAGGGATGCGATTAATCACGAAGTATCTTATGCCTGGACCTGACGGTGAACCTCGGGGACGGCTCTATGGAGGGGCAGATACCGCTTTTTCGACTGATGGAAAGCCGTCGATAATCTTAACTTTTTTTGCTCGAGGATTGCCCTCTGAGGATACGGTGAAAGGGGTAACCCAATTCCTAGATATTGGCCAGGAATGGGTCGTTGAGGGATTCCAGGACTTCTTGACACCCGGGATCCTCCAGTCCCTTAGCTGATCTCCACTTTGGCCTAGATTTCGGCCTTCCAATGAGAGCCTCACGTGTGTTCTCGACCGCATTTGTTGAAAGGGCTTTCCAATGGGATGAACACACGATTCCGTGAAATCAGGTTCTATACAGATCGCTTCGCTTTTTATGTCAGCGGACCCTCCGTCGCGAACTTCCGCAGCACGTTATCGGTGACTTTCGATACGTTGTTGTCATAGTCGTTGTAGGAAAGGCCCGCGCTCCAGGCTATCGAGCTCGTCGAGAAGACTGCACCGTCGTTGGGGTACTCGAAAAACACCATGTCTGCTCTGACCATATCGTTCGTCGTGCCCGTTTGATTGGAGTTCATGTGCATGACTTCTTCCACAACATGGTGAAATGTGTCATCGAATTCAGAAGCTGTAGCAAGCATAAGAGTATGACCCGGTGTTCCGAGATTCGTATCAGCTCGGTCGAATTCATATCCAGCGGCACCCCACCCAAGACCAAGTGTGTCGAAATCTCCGATCAGTTCTTCTTCTCCAATTCCTTCGAAAATCCAGGAAGCTCGCCGATTGAAACTGTCAGGAAGTCGTCGATATGCGGAGTTAACGCCCGTTCCGCCCTGGGCAGCCATTCCGGTACCAACCAGTCGTTGCGGAGGCCAACCACGATGGCGCCACAATCCTCCAGGTTCACCCGTGGAAGCAAGGTATGCCTCGCCTGGCTCTGCTTCCCATGACCCGGTTCCGTTCCAACGCCGGACCTCAATCACATGAGGGCGGTTGGGGTCGACTGCGGTGACCCAATAGAGGCCGTTGCCTCCCATATACATAAATCGGCCGCCGTTGTTGAGGTAGCGCTCTAGAGCTTCGAGCATC
Organism: uncultured Acidimicrobiia bacterium; assembly: GCA_913031525.1. GTDB lineage: Bacteria > Actinomycetota > Acidimicrobiia > Spongiisociales > UBA5794 > CAJWGC01. The sequence continues at coordinate 3,314 of CAJWGC010000028.1, forward strand.
TCAAGAGTCCAGTACTCCGGGTGCGCATCGGACATGACGACGTTGTATGGGTCGAGAATGTTTTCCCCTTCGAAATGGATGTCTTCGTCACTAATGACGTCGAACTCATGACCCATCGCTTCCATCCAGTCCATCTGATGGAGATTTGCTGTCAAAAGCACTGGAAACCATGGACGTTTTGTGCTCTGTTGATGTGAAGGACGCCAGTTCATAATGGGTTTACGGATCGAGGCATAGCAGTAGCCGCTGCCGTCGGAGTGGAGGTCGTAAAGCCCGCCAAGATTGTTGTCCATCAAATACTTCTCGCGGTCTGTGCATGGGTAATCGATCTCACGGCCAGATGCCTTTATGTACTCGAGTAAAACCGGACTTGTAGCTAGGTGCTCGTTTGCATAGGCGAGCAGCGTGTAGCTGCCAAAAAGAAAAGCGATTGATGCTGTAGGTTCTCCAGTTCTAGGTCGGACTATGAATGGGACATGATCAACTGTTTTTCCTGCTGACAATCGAAACGCATAGATCGCGCTTTTGAGATCATCAGGCACCGTAAATTCGAAGTTGATTTCCCATCCAGCGTCCTCAAGATCATCGTCATGGAAGTGAATGGCGGCATACTCGTGAGGTACGGCAATGAAACTGTGTTGCCGACCTGACCAGTTGTGCCCCTTTACCGCTCGTGTAGGAATGTTGATGACAGAGCCATGCAGTTTATTTCCTGAAATGTCTGTAATGACATCAGTGTCAAAGTCACGTCCCAGATCCCACGCAGCGACGAGGCTGGTTTCGTCGACGTCGTTTCCGTCTCGCAGTGCATCTAATTCATCAGGAGAGAGTGAGCGACTGTAAATACGTGGATTTTCAATCTTGCCGTTGTAACAGAAAGAGATATTCCTATCGTTGGATGCGTCGCCGATATTGATGCCAGCCATGATGAGAGGTGTCTCCGAGGTTGCCAGGCCGCATGTCTCTTCCGAGATCTGAATGCTCGACGAGTCGTCAAAAGGAAACTGTCGGAATTTTTCCTGTCGAACAGTGATAGTTTCATTTTCAATGTCATAAATTCCAGCAACGAAATACCAATGCCTGGCTTGCAGGGCGGCTCCGGAGCTGACTTGGGTAACATTTCCGGAACCATCTCCTATCCGCATGGCGAGTGCTCCGTGCTCGTCGATCAATAACCCGTAACCAGCTTGTTTTTTCTCTGACCATTTGGCGATAAGACCCTGTCGTCCTTTTTCTGGTGTGGTGGGATAAATAAAAGCTTGGATTGTGATCTTGTCGACAGGAGAGAGCCGTTCATCATCATCAACTAGGGCATACGAACCAGAGATCAACTTCTGAACTTTGCCGGGATACATTCCATCGGCTGTCGAAGAAATGAGTTCCTCCTTGTAACCGGGTCCGGAAGGATTTTCATCTCCATGAATTAGGCGTACCAGTTGAGCTTCAAACTCTGGGTGTTCACAGCTAACCATGAAGTTGATGGATTCTCCAGGAGTCACTCGCATCTTGTCTGCGTAGCCCACTACCTCCATCATCGACCTCCGAGTCTTTTTAGGTTCATGATCGAAGACCGTACCGATCGATACGCTGCAGAGTCAACCAAAGATTGGCGACAGGGGCTGAACCAGACCGCGTTTGCAATCAGCACTTCGGTTGCACTTTTGTCGATCTCTATTGGTTCTCGCGAGCAAGCTTTGAGGGAGTTACACAGAATGAATCTTTCCTGGGTCGATTGGTAAAAGGATCCATCATTACCTAAGGCGGTTTGCTCAGAATTGCCAGATCATGGGAATAAGTATCACGCTCACGATAAGAAAGATGATCGATAATGGCGCGCCTACTCGTGCGTAGTCAACGAATCGATAGTTGCCAGGCGACATGACCAAAAGGTTCGGTACAGTGGCTATAGGAGCGATGAACGCTGTAGAACACGCTACAGCAAGGCCCATCATTAGCGGGTCGGGATTGACTCCAAGGCCGATTGCGGTCGAGAGCACTATGGGAGACAACAGTACGGCAGTTGCCGCGTTACCAATGCTTTGACTGGCGGTCAGCGATATCAGCATGATTCCTGCAAGCAATACTCTAGGGTCGGCATTGCCTAACATGTCTACAAGAGCATCGGCAATTTGTTGCGCTCCTCCTGTTGATTCCAGGGCTGCAGCCATGGGCATCATTCCGGCTATTAGCACAATCGTCGACCATCGCACTGAGTGATAGGCCTCAGCACTCGTTATGCAGCCCCCTGCGATCAGCAAAGCGACTGCAAGTAACGCTGCTACCACAACCGGGAAAACTCCAGCAACCATCAAGACGATCATCCCTGTGAGTGTGGCTAACGCGATCGCTGATTTGATGTTGAGATTGGTGACCTGTCGAGCAAGCAACTCCGGCTGGCCGACTATGACGAAATCTCGAGACTCGTTGGCGAGATCGCTGATTAAATCCCACTTTCCTCTGACCAGCATTGCGTCTCCTGCTTGCAGAGGCTCGGTTAAGGGAACAATCTTTTCAGCTCGGCGGACACGAATAACGAAGATATCCTTTTGCCTGATTCCCCCTTCTGCCACAGCGACTCCGATATACGAGGATCGAGGAGTCAATAGGACCTCAGCGATCCCTATTTCCTGTGAAAGAAGATCGGACAATTCAGCACCAGCGTTGTCGATGGGGAGGACACCGAGACCCATCTCTATTTCGAGCTGGCCGATCTGCTGAACGGTGCCACGAACTATGAGGACATCGTGATGATCGAGTATTTGATCGGGATTGGAGAGATCTGGATGATCTCTCCGGATCTTTTCGAGGCGTTCGCGCATGCGGCCTGGTAGCAACTGGTCGAGGCTCGAATACAGTCGAGCAGGATGGATCTCGAGTACGGACACGCCAAAGCGATAGCCCAGATTGCTCTCGCGAAGAGTGGACCCAGCGAGTGGAGACCCAACTCTCACTCGAAGGCGATATAGGTCGCCATCGAGCGAATAGGCATCCGCGAGTTGCATCATCTCTTGGTCAAGTTTGATGGGAGGTCGTTTAGATCGTGACGGCAACAGATGCCTCCCTATAAAAAGCATATATGCAATCGTTACGATCAGTAACGGAAGGCCTATTAAGGAGAATTCAAAAAACTCAAACGGCTGTTCTCCTTGAGCGGCGAGTGCTTCTGAAATCACAAGATTTGGCGCGGTACCTGTGAGTGTGAGCATGCCGCCGATGGTCGATGAAAACGCCAAGGGGATCAGGAATCGCGACGGCATACTGCGAACGCCCCACGCTGCAAGCACGATCGACGGTATTAGCGCTGCGACAGTTGCTGTGTTTGATATAACGCCCGACATAAGCGCTGCCCCGATCATGGTGAACGTGAGTAAGCGTGTGGCGTTGCCCTTGGAAGATCTGATGAGGCGATCGCCGAACCAGGCGGTGATGCCAGTACGCGTCAGCCCTTCGCTGACGATGAATAGGGCTCCGATCAGAATAACGGTGGGATTGGAGAATCCGGATAAGGCCTCTTCCACATCAATAATATCGGTCAAGAAGAGTGCCAGAACTGCGCCAATTGCAATCAGATCGAGGGAGTAGCGGCCCCATATAAACATGACCACTGCGATCCCAAGAATCCCAAATGTAATTGCCATTTCGCTCACTGAAGTGTTCCTCTCGAGAGCACAAAGTTGATCTTATTCTTGCCTACTCGCGGGCGATTTTTGCTTTTTGACGTCAGAGCGCGGTAAGCCTTTCCGATCAGTTTTTCATAGAGGATCAAGGTCGCATCGGTTCCGGATTGTCGGGCATCCCAAGACTACGATGTCGGGTAATTCGCGTCCCAAGGAACATAGGTCGGTTGGCGTAACTGAGCATCACAGGAAGCACATCCCGAGCTTCTAGCTCCCCCAAAGCTCCAGTGGCAGCGAAGGATTCACCAAAGTTCGATATTCCATCACAAGGCACTGTTCTCCCCGCCAGGATAAGAGGTGTCGGATCTCCCGTGTGCATGACACCGTCTATTGATGGTGTGGCGTGATCTCCTGTGACGGCAACTACTGTCGAACGAAATGGTTCTTCCCGGAGCCGACCCAGTGCGCTATCAAGCAGCGTGATTATTCGACGCTTTTCTTCGGGTTTTTTTGTGTGACCTGCTTCATCTGTCGCTTTTGTATGGACATGGACAAAACCGAATCCCTGTTCGAGGAGCGCTACCGCGGCGTCGAGACGGGCAGCAAGATCTTGTGCTGGATTATCTCCTGGGGCTATGTCGACAATTTCAAGACTCAACGTGGAAGCTAATCCACGATACAGCGAGCTCGAAGTCACGGCGGCACCCTTTGTCCCCACTCGCTCTTCAAACGAGAGAATCGGACGTGAAATTCCAGTCCACTTGGTGGTTAGGACATCAAGGGCCGGCAGTCCGATTGAATGGCGTCGCGTGTTAATAGGATGGGAGCGAAGGATCTTTCGTGACCACCTCAAGAAATCTTCTAGTGCTGTTGCAGTTCGTACAGCGGCCTCTGGTTCTCCAGATTCGGCGAGGGGTAGCGGCTGCATCCATGGGTGCAGCCGCTCAAAGAATGGGTCCGAATCTGTGATATCTGCCGACGCAGGTCCTACGACTGCAAGTAGGGCCTCTCCGCGGATAAGGCGATGTAACTCGAAGGTGAGTCCCTGCGAGACGAAGCCATTTAGAGAAGCGAATAGGTCTTCGGCATCCGACTCGTCAGAAGGTGTGGCTCTGCCCGTTACCCATACAATCCCGTCGCGTTCTTCGCTCAGCCGCAACGCTGCATATGAATAGATGACTCTTTCGCGGATCGGAACACCGAATCCGCGAGCTTCTAAAACTGCTCTTCCAGGAAAGGTAGCCCTATCGTTTCCGAGAAGGGCCCAGTGAGCTACTTCGCTGGAGGATGCTCGACCGAGTCCAAATGGCAGATGGATTCCTGAAGCTCCGTCTCTTGCAAGAGCGTCGAGATTTGGTGTTTCAGCAGCCTCAGATGGTGTGCGTCCGTCAAGTATTGGTGACGCTCGATCGCCAAGGCCGTCAAGGATCACTAGCACCATGGAAAGGCGATCGTCATCAAGGGCGGGTTGAGAATCGCCGTAAGAGATCACTGGGCAGGAGAAGTAAATGTTGACCATCGTTTTCGGTAGTAATCGACGAGATCCGCTACCGGGGCAGGTACAAGATGACGCCAGTCCGATCCAGTTCCGAAACCTTCCCTAACTGCTGAAGCCGCGATCTTGGTCGCTGGGTTTCCGTCGATGCTTTGTACTGGATATCCGTAATCCTGAAGCATTTTTGCTTTACCAGCTTCCCAGGATGAGAAGATCCTCACATACTGGATGATGTTTGTCGGAACGTAGTGCGTGACTCGTTCGGGCTCATGGAGGGGGAAGGGAACCACGTCGTACTGTTCGCGACTGATTCCGACAAATTGGCAAGCAGCATGCACCATCGTGGTTCGTTCATAGAAGGTGAACGGATTTGCTTCTTCAAGATGTCGCGAAGCATGGTTTGGATGTCGCCAACGTGTCTGTGGATCTGGGTTCGTAATGGCGACGATCAGTCGAGAATGCACATCTAGGACAGTTTGGAACAACTCTATGTGGCCATTATGCACGGGTTGGAAGCGCCCAGTTACGCATCCGATATCTGTTATCAATGGCACCATATTTCTCCATTCGGCTGTCTGCATTACTCTAAAACTCTGAAGCACGGACCATGAGGATCGGAAAGAACGTGAGGATTTGTCTGTGAAGCCACTAGAAGATGTGCGAATAATTGCAGTTGAACAGTTTGGTGCAGGTCCTTTCTGCTCCTTGCACTTAGCTGACCTGGGAGCCGAGGTTATCAAAATTGAGGACCCGCGCACCGGTGGCGATGTGGGGCGATATATCCCCCCTTACCAGGATGACGAGGACAGCCTTTTCTTCCAGACTTTCAATCGAAACAAGCGCAGTCTGAGTCTAGATCTCACTGTGACCGAGGGCCGGCAGGTATTCGAAGATTTGGTTCGTGTTTCAGATGTTGTTCATTCCAATTTACGAGGTGATGTACCCGCTCGTCTACGCCTGCTTTACGAAGATCTAAAACATCTGAATCCTGCTGTTGTCTGTAGTTCATTGAGTGGGTTTGGAATGGCCGGGCCTAGAGCAAATCAGCCTGGCTATGACTACATGCTGCAGGGACTCGGTGGCTGGATGGACTTGACGGGCGAACCTGATGGACCGCCAACGAAGTCGGGCCTCTCACTCGTTGACTTTTCCGGCGGATTTGTCGCGGCCGGAGCGATTCTGGCGGGTCTACACGCCGCGCGGCGTGATGGAATCGGAATGGATTGCGATCTCAGCCTTTACGACGTTGCAATCAACATGCTGACTTATCCGGCAACGTGGCACCTTACAGAGGGCTTCGAACCGACACGTACTAAGCATTCAGCTCATCCCTCGCTCGTTCCGTTCCAGAACTTTCCCTCATCGAACGGTTGGATCGTCGTGGGTTGCGCAAAAGAGAAGTTTTGGCAACGACTGGCCGAGGTTATCGGTAGACCGGATCTCGCAGTAGAGGATCGCTTCAAGACGTTCGCCGACCGTAAGGAGAATTCCGCAGAGCTATTGGAGATGCTCAATGAGATTTTTGCGTCTCGAACTACCGAGGAGTGGATCGACTTGCTGACTGAGGCCAGCGTACCTTGCGCACCGGTACAGTCTGTGGGAGATGCCCTCCGAGATCCTCACACTGAAGCTAGGAAGATGGTGGTGGATGTGGAGCACTCTAAGTGGAAAAGAGTCCGGCAAGTGGCGAGTGCTATGCGAGTCGGAGATCCTAAAGAAGTGACTTATCGACGAGCGCCTACGCGCAACGAGGATTTTTCTTACGTGGTCAGTGATTTACTTGGCTACAGCGATGCGCGCGTGGAGTTATTTTCTGCGGCTGGTGCGTTCGGAACCCAAATCGAATCTTGACCTATGAGCATCTCAACTCGTAGTCTTGATAGACCTGATTCCGGATGATCGTCAGGAGCGCGCAATGTCGCTGACCAGAGAGCTCGTTGAGAGAGTTTCGAACATGGTTTACGACGATCTAACCGAACTTGACCTGGTTGCTGTGCGATCGCTTTTGCTCGATAATCTTGGGGTAGCAGCAAACGGTTCTACGACTGACTCTGGCCGTTCGATGCAGCGTTTCGCTATGGCCGCAGGTGAGGGATCTGCTCCCATTATCGGGACGAACTTTACCGCAGAGCCACTTCGCGCAGCGATGGCGAACGCTGTGGCAGCACACTCCATTGAATACGACGATGTGCACAACGCTGCGTCAAATCATCCCGGTGTTGCCGTTATCCCAGCAGCTTTGGCCGCTGCCCAAATCGCTGGAGCCGACGCTCAGCAATTCCTTCTCGGCGTAGTGGTCGGTCTTTACGAGGTGGCAAAAGCGGTTTGGAAACCGT
>CAJWGC010000029.1 GCA_913031525.1 uncultured Acidimicrobiia bacterium
TACCCCTCGATGATTACATTCGACGCACCTCGACGAAACGTTTGCACGGAGCGGCGTCCTCGTACAAACACGCCATTACAGGCGCTCGTGTCACTTAACGATCCTGTGTTCATTGAATGTGCGAATGCCCTTGGCAGACGAATGATCACGGAGACGCCGCAAGGTACCTTGGCTGCCAAAGTGAGCTACGGCTTTCGACTCTGCGTTGCACGCTTGCCAAGCGATCAGGAGACTCGCGAGTTGGTGAAGCTGTACGAACGAGCCCTTGCCATTTATCGCAAGAAGCCAAAGGCAGCTCAGGCATTGGCGACGGCCAAAGCACTGCCAAGCAACACAACCGCCGCAGAAGTTGCTGCCTGGACATTGGTCGCCAACGTGCTTCTCAATCTGGACGAAACATTAACCAAGAACTGACTGGCTATTGCGAGTCTTCAGTCCATGAATCGAATCGAACTGCTAAACAACACCCGCCGACAGTTCCTGACCAATTGCGTTTCGGGAATGGGGGCGGCTGCCCTAGCCAGTTTGAGCAACCCAGCGGTTGCCAAGCCACATTTCAAACCGCGCGCCAAGCGGATGATCTACCTGCACATGGCAGGTTCACCACCACATCACGACCTGATCTACGCGCTTCTTTAACCGACATCCTGGCGAGACGTTCCGGTCCATGTTTCTTATCGGAGTAGACAGGAACACCGATTCTGTCCCCGAGTTGCTGAAGCTGATCCACCGCTGCCGGTCGCTGTAGATCCGCGGCGACAAGCATCGGATGTCGGCCTCTTGAACTTAAATGCGCAGCAATTTTCGCTGCCGATGTTGTCTTCCCTGATCCTTGAAGACCACTGATCAAGATCACATCAGGACTCTTCGAACCTCTAGCCAAAGGAGCAGCCTGACGGCCGAGAGTAGTGATTAACTCTTCGTGAATGATCTTGATCACCTGCTGCCCGGGTGTAAGACTCGAGCTGACTTCCGTCCCAACAGCACGATGACGAACACGAGCAAGCAAGGACTTAACAACTGCGAGATTGACGTCGGCCTCGAGAAGAACAAGTTTGGCTTCGCTCAAAGAAGAGTCGACATCAGCCTCATTCAGACTTCCTTTGGAACGAAGTCTCGCAAACACTTCACCAAGACGTCCGCTGATCGTGTCAAACATCAAGATCAGTCTACGGTGACTCGCGTAACGGAATCCTCAATCTGCTTTGACCCCCAACTATCCCACGCAGCAAAGCGGCTGAAGGGCCTCGTCCATATCACGTAACCAACTGCCATTTCTGATTTCCCAGAGCGTCACATCACATCCATTTTGTCACAGAATGGATGGAGACGAACGCACCCCCTGTGAGAGTCCGTAAAATCAGGTAGAAACCCAATGGAAGGACTAACCGCATGCGAGTCGCAGTCTGCGTAAAGCAGATTCCGGATCCGGCAACGCCTTACGAATTCGATTCGAATAATCATTTAATCGTGCGACCCGAAGACCAGGTGTTGGACGATACGGATCGCTATGGCGTCGAACTCGGACTACAACTCTCACAAGCATCCGAAGGCACTACCACCCTTGTATCGATGTCGCCGTCTGGCAGCATGCAAGGAATTCGCCAAGCACTGTCCATGGGAGCCGATAAGGCAGTTATCGTTGACGACGAGAACTTACGGGGTGCAGATGCTGCTAGCACTGCCCTAATACTCGCCAAGGTGATCGAACGTGAGGGATTCGATCTCGTCGTGGCTGGTACCGAATCGACCGACGGCTATACCGGCGTCGTTCCCCAACAGATTGCCGAACTTCTGGGTATTCCAGCTCTGACATTTGCTCGCCATGTTGAAATCGTCAATGGCAGTGTGAGGATTGACCGACAAACTTCGAGCGGGTACGACATCGTCGAGGCTTCGTTGCCGGCATTGATAACCGTAACCGCAGGAGCTGTGGAACCGCGTTACCCAACTTTCAAGGGAATCATGGAGGCCAAGAAGAAGCCCGTAGAGGTTCTCGACTGTGCAGCGCTCGATGTAGAACCAATCATCGGCCAACAGATCGTCTCCATCAACCCGGTAGCCGCTCGAGAAGCAGGCAGGATCATTGAAGATGACAGCTCCGGATATCTAGAGATCATCAAGCTTCTCGAAAAGATCAAGGTGATCTAAAAATGACTACCTGGATATTCAGTGAAGAAATCAACGATGCACCAACAGCCAGTGCTCTCGAAGCCACTTCGGCTGCTCGTTCCTGGGACAACACCATAAACGTCCTCCACGTCGGGAAAGGTTCAAAAGAATCTTTCGCTCAACTCGGGGACCATGGCGCCCATCGGATCTATCACCTTGATCCTCGTGATTCCCTGCCCTCAAGTCCCGCCGCTGCCGCTCTCGAAAACCTTGTCGGCTCAGAGTCCTCAGACTTAATACTTTTCGGATCTGGTAACACAGATCGAGACGTTGCGGGTCGGCTTTCGATAAAACTTGGAGCCCCGGTTCTGGCAAACGCAACCGCCGTCTCGATCAACGATCGGATCGAAGTAAAGAACTCCATACTCGGAGGAGTGCTCGAAGTTACGACAGTCCCGTCGGGAGTAGGGCCGACCATTGTTATCGCTCGACCCAAGGCCTTCACAGCCGAAACCGGTGCTGATATCACACCTCAGATTCTCACAGTCGACCTTCCTGATACCGGACATGCTGGATCAGCCACCGTGATCAGTCGGCATATTGAGACGGTGAAAGGTCCGGACCTGGAAGCGGCCGATATCGTTGTATCCGGGGGCCGCGGGTTGGGCGATGCCGATAAGTTTGATCTCATCAACCGACTTGCGTCGCTACTCAACGGTGCCGTAGGGGCCACTCGTGCCGTCGTGGACGCTGGGTGGGTCCCATACTCCTATCAAGTGGGACAAACTGGCAAGACAGTGAAGCCTTCTCTCTATATCGCAGTTGGAATCTCAGGAGCCATGCAGCACTTAGTGGGCATGAAAGATTCTTCGACGATCATCGCGATCAACAAAGATCCCGATGCTCCTATCTTCTCAGTTTCCGATCTCGGTATCGTCGGCGATCTTCATCAGGTGATCCCCGCTCTAGCCGAAGCCTTAGAAGATCGCATCTAGAAAACACCGGCTGTCGCCAATACATAACATCTACACATGACAATCTGAATACAGCACGCGGAATCCAAGGATGCAGGATGACTGTCTCTAAACAACGTATCTAGAAAAGAACCGTTCGTTAGACACCCAGCATCGCTGAAACGAAGCCTTCGGGATGGAAAGAAGCAAAATCGTCAAGACCTTCACCGATGCCAATGTATTTCACAGGTATACCCAATTCCCGTTCGATAGCGACAGCAACGCCACCACGGGCAGTTCCGTCGAGCTTCGTAATAACGATACCTGTCACACCTGCTGCTTCCGTAAAGACGCTCGCTTGACTGAGGCCATTCTGACCCGTGGACCCGTCTATAACGAGTAGCGCCTCATCAATCTCACCCGCCTCGCGCCTTAAGACTCTCGCCACCTTGCCCAGCTCGAACATGAGATTCACCTTGTTTTGGAGCCGACCTGCAGTGTCGACAATGAGCACATCGACGCCGCGCGCGCGGGCAGCTTGATAGGAGTCGAAAGCCACAGAAGCTGGATCGGCGCCTATCTGACCTGAAACCAAATCCACCTCGAGTCGATCGGCCCATACTTGAAGTTGCTGAGTGGCCGCGGCGCGATATGTGTCAGCCGCGCCTAATAAAACCGAACGGTTCGCGCTCTTCAGCATCGCTGCTAGTTTGGCGATCGATGTAGTCTTGCCTCCTCCGTTTACTCCCACGACAAGAATTACCGCCGGGTTGCGGTCCAGTTTGATATCTCGTCTACGTTCTTGAAAGAACGCAACCAACACCCGATGCAATTCGATCCGAGCTTGCTCAAACGATGCTGGTCCTGAATCTTTTACAGCAGAAACCAGCGCGGCGGCCGATAGCGCACCCACATCCGCAGTAATAAGAAGGTCTTCCAGCCGAGACCAGTACTCGTCGTCCATCGTACGACTCTCTGCAAGCGAGACGAACTTGTCCGCTATGGCACGACGCGTCTTCGTCAGAGGAACCCACAGGCCACTCTTATCGGAAACGGCCGCTGTTTTCACCGTCGTAGATTCGACCTTCTTCTGTCGATCTCGGAACGTCATTCTCCACATCACGATGACGGCGACCGTGGCTAAAACAAATATGACCAACGCAACACCCATGAAATTTTCTCCGAAGAAAGCAGCTAAGCGATCACACCAGTGAGACGTTTCGAGACGATCTCGGACGACTCTCCGGGCATCATGGTTACACCGTAGAGGATATCGGCCGCCTCCATCGTTTGTTGCTGGTGAGTGATGATGACCAACTGAGCAGATCGTCTCAGCGTGTCCACCAGCCGCAAGAAACGTCTCAAGTTGGCATCATCAAGTGCAGCCTCGACCTCATCAAGCACATAGAAAGGACTGGGCCGGGCACGAAAGACAGCAAAAAGGAAGGCAAGAGCCGCCAAAGATCGCTCACCCCCTGAAAGCAGACTCAATGCTCCGATTTTCTTGCCCAACGGCTGGGCTGCTATCTCAACACCTGTCTCGAGAGGATTGGAAGGATCCTCGAGTCTCAATCGGCCAGATCCACCGGGAAAGACAAGAGAAAAATTCTCCTCAAACAGCTCTGCGATCTGCTCGAAAGCCTCCATGAAAAGCATCGTCATTCTTTCATCGAGAGCAGCGATGACCTTCTGGAGCTCTTGGCGGGAATTCTCTAGGTCTGCGAGTTCAGTTTCGAGAATCTCTAGCTCATCAGTTAAAGCACGATGCTCTTCATCGGCCAGAGGATTGATCGGTCCCATCCGCTGGAGTCGAGCCTCGAGCGTGGCTAATTCAGCTCGAGCGTCTGCTCCTGCAGGAATATCGGGTTCTGGAGCTGAGAGGGCCTCATCTTCAGTGGCGTCGGCATCTCGACGAACCGCCTCCGCGGTAGCTTCGATCCTAACCTCGACTTCAGCAAGTTCGACTCTCAACGCTGCTAACCGCGAACGCGAGACCTGCATGCGCTCCTGGGTTAATTCGCGCTCTTCCAATGCCGCGGCTAAAGCATCATCAGATTCGTCAGCGTGATCTCGTAACACACGTTGGCGATCTCGCAGACGGGACATATGTTCCCGGCAAATTCCGATAGCTCGCATCGCAGTGTCCTCAATCTTCAACAGTGATTCCGCCTGACTGGAATCGGAGATCACTGAAGAAAACAAATCCAATTCCCCAGAAGCAGCAGCGAGCCTGGTACCCGTGATTTCTTGACGTTCAAGGTTACGAGCGAGTTCTCCAGATATCTTGTCTCGCGAAGACCGGACCTCTCGCTTACGATCAACTACGACAGCCCTGCGTATATTGAGAGCATCCCAGGCGCGTTGTCGGGCCTCATCCTCACCTTCCAGTTCATCTAGACGCTCTCGTAGTGAATCCATCCGCTCAGAACGAGACAGTGATTCCGAATCAAGCAAACGTCCACGCTCAGTGAGACGACTCAGTTCCGATTCGTGATCAGATCGAACTCGATCAGTTCTCGCCAACGCTTCCGCCTGACCCGCAAGCTTGGCTTCCAGTCCCTCGAGACCTTCAAGCATCTCGCGCTCGCGTTCTCTCGATAATTCAAAGGCACGTCTGGTGGCCGAGTGAGCATTCTCAGATCGCCTGACGGACTTTTCAGCAGCTTCAAGGTCCGCCGCTGCTGCTTCGAGGGCAGCCGGTCCTGCTCCGTCGACCTGAGCCAGAAGAACCCGATCGGAAGCAATGAGATCTCCCTCGGGCGTCGTCGCTCTCAGGTTCGGATAACGCTTGATGAGATCCCATCCACTCGCCCATCCCTCGACGAAGACAACGTCGCCAAGAAGCTTGCAAGCTAACGATGTGTCAGCATTCGGTCCAAGGAGATCTACAAGCGCATCGACGCCCCACTCTGCAGCTGCTTCGCGAGCCAAAGTATCATCTCGCTGGGACAAAGCGACAAGAGAAACCCCGCCAAGGCCTTCAGCTTTCAACATAGCTGTAACTTCAGCTACCTCATTCTCTTCTCCAACGACAAAAGCATCGCGCCAATCGCCGAGCGCAGCATCCACCGCAGCAGCCGCACGACTGGTGACATCAAGCCTCTCGATAAGCCTGCCTAAGACTGAATCTACCGATGCAGCACGTGCCGAAGTCGACGAGTCGCCGCGACCGGCGAGCGTTGCTTCGATCGCTTCATATCGGGCCTTGGACGACGCCAGTCCGACCGCGTAATGCTGGGCAGTAGCTTCTGCTTCTTCCCATCTGGACTGAGCGGATTGACGAGTATTCCTGGCTTCTTCGTATGCCTTCTGAGCAGTTGTCACTGAGGAATCCGTTCGCTCAACCTCGGCAACGAGGGATAACCGCTCCTGGAAATCAACCTCAAGTTGATGGTCCACAACGTGACGTCGCAACTCAAGAGCTTGTGCCTCCTGACCGTCGCGAACGCTCGCAGCTTCAAGCGCTCTCAAATCGCCACGCAAGTTGGCCACGAGTCCGTCGTCGGAAAGTCCAAGCTGCTCCGTCAAAGATCCTTCCTCATCTTCGAGAGCATTGAGATTCGCCTCAGCCGTCTCGAGCTGGGAATTCAGCTTGAGATCAGCTTCTATAGATCGTCGTAATGAAGATTCGAGATCAGCAATCTCCCCTGCAAGATCTCGACGTCGTTCTCCTGCCCCTATCAAATGTCCTTCAATGGCTCTCCGTCTCTCATAAGCCACATCTGTGACCCTCTTAAACCTCTCTACTACCGTCTCCAACCTGGCGGCAGCGCTCGTGTCTCGCTCTAAGTCATGCCCCACCGCAGTAGCCTTCTTCCGGAGTTCTTCGAGGTTCGCTAAAAGAACCGCCATGGTCATTTCGTCCTTCTTCAAAGATTCAGCTAATGCAGAATGTTCCGCAGCGGCAGCCTTCTGACGTTGTAATAGCTCGGAAAGAGCCTGGCCTCCGAGCCAGAGGTGTAAAGAACGAATAGAAGCCTTGACACCGTCATAGCGCGCGGCGGCATTCGCCTGACGCCTAAGCGGACGAAGACGGCGTCGTTGTTCTTCGAGGATGTCCACCAAGCGCTCAATGTCGTGTGCCGTCTGCTCGAGACGCCGCACGGAACGATCCCGGCGATTGCGATGCTTGATGATGCCAGCAGCCTCTTCGATAACAGCACGATGCTCATTGGGCCTAGCACTAAGAATCTCACCAATCTGTCCCTGCCCTACCAGAACGTGCTGATGACGACCTACTCCACCATCGGCAAGTAGCTCATGGAGATCAAGCAACCGACAAGGAGTGCCGTTTAATTCATACTCAGAGGTGCCGTCGCGGTAAAGCTTCCTCGTCATGGCGATCTCATCGAGGTCAAACGAAAGGAAGCGATCGCGGTTATCGAAGGTCAGCGTGACCACAGCTCTTCCCACTGGAGATCGGCTGGATGTCCCGGCGAATATCACATCTTCCATTTTTTGCGTTCGTAAGGAAGAAGTGGCTTGAGTTCCCATCACCCAGGCAAGAGCATCAAGCAAATTGGATTTACCCGAACCATTCGGACCAACAACGACATTGACCCCAGAATGGAATTCGAGATAAGTCCGATCAGCAAAGGACTTAAAGCCAGCGAGATAAAGTGACTTCAGCAGCACGACGGCGCGCACCATACCAGCGAATACCACATATGTAATTTAAATTACCGGAAATCGCAGTAATTCAGGCCTGACATCCCGGACACCAAAAGGAACTACGGCTCCGAATCACTGTGCGCCTTATCGCGAATCCACAGTGACAACATCCCTGTCCCTCTCGCCCATAAACTCGAAGCCGATCCAAAAAGTCACCCGTCTTCCCATCTGGTAACAGATACGCAAGATCCTCAAGAGACGTGCCTCCTTGCTGAATAGCTGCAATTAGCGTTGTTCTGATCGCGATACGCAATCGGTTGACTTCGTCTGCAGCGAGACTTCCCCCAGGTCGCAGAGGAGAAACTCGACAAAGATGCAGCGACTCGTCCGCGTATATATTCCCGACACCGGCGACAACGGACTGATTCAGCAGAAGCGGCTTTATTAATGCTGTGCGCCCTCGGAGATAGCCGACAAACTCTCTAACCGATGGCAAGTCCGTAAGAGCGTCCGGACCGAGACGATTCAGAGTTGAAGATGCCAGCTCTGCTTCCGTCCACACCGTCATGAATCCAAAAGTTCGAGGATCCACAAAACGCAACTCTCGGCCTCCGACAAACCGTACAACCGTCCGCGTATGGGTTTCTTCCGGTTGATCGTTGTCAACCATCTGAATGCGTCCGCTCATCCCAAGATGCGTTACCCAATTCAAACCGGCGTCAAGTTCGATAATAAGAAACTTGCCGTGACGCCGGAGAGACTGAACTGTGCGTTCCTGAAGTCGGTCGGAAAAATCTGTTGGATGCTTCTGGCGCCGGACAACGCGAGGATGATTGACCGATACCTCTGCGACCTGCTTTTCTCTGATCTCGGACTCGAGAATGCGCCTCGTGACTTCGACTTCAGGAAGTTCAGGCATCCGTTGAAGTTGAATCCGCAGCATCCCTAGCTGCGTCCTGTTCGGCACGCTTCTTCGAAGTGCCTCTCCCAGTTCCGAGTAGTTGATCACTTGCCCAGACTTCAGCAGTGAACTCTTTGGCATGCTCTGGTCCCGTATCCCGTAGTACGTAATGAGGACGCTGCCCCTCTCGAGCAAGATGCTCTTGGAGGCGAGTCTTATAGTCCTTGATCCCAGGAGCTGTTGCCCGTCGGTCGACCAGATCTATCCAGTGACGACGAACAAGCTCACGGACCTTCTCGTACCCTGCTTCGACAAAAACGGCTCCAATTAGCGCCTCGATAACATCAGCGAGAATCGATTGCTTTTCTCGGCCACCGGTCTGCTGCTCGCCTCGTCCGAGAAGTAAGGCTGGCCCTATATCGAGATCACTAGCCACTCCGGCCAGCGTGGCAGCATCAACAACAGCAGCCCGCGTCTTAGCCATCTCCCCCTCAGACATCCTGGGATACGCGTGATATAGATATTCAGTCACAACAAGCTGCAACACTGCATCGCCTAGAAATTCCAGGCGCTCGTAGGGCTCTTCTCCATTCCCGTCTTCCCCGCTGTAAGAACGGTGCAAGAACGCTGTTCTAAGCAACTCACGATCCTGAAACTTATATCCGAGTGTGACTTCAACAACGGCTGCGGCCTCGGCCGCAGCGGATCTAAAAGTCACTCTGACACAGAACTGAGTTCGGAAATCCCAGATCCGATTTTAGGGACGAGATCGTCGCGAATCCCTTCAGCTCCAAGATCGATAGCGTTAGCAATAGCTCGACGCGAGGAGGACCCGTGAGCTACGACGACCACTCCCTTTGTCCCGAGAAGATGTGCACCTCCGAAAGTATCCGGATCGAAAGATTTTCGAAGATCCTTCAGCTCAGGACCTATATCTCGCACAGCCTTCTCCAAGTCTTTACCTGAGAGGCTCTCTTGGAGGACACTCAACACCCATCGGGCCGTACCCTCCACTGTCTTGAGCACCACGTTTCCGACAAAGCCGTCTGTAACAAGTACTTCTGCAGTGTCCCTTGCCAGGTCACGACCATCAATATTCCCCACGAAGTCGATCCCATCCGTTCTAGCTAAGAGTCCATGCACCTGTTTTTCCAGGTCTCTACCCTTGCCTTCTTCTTCTCCGATATTGATCAACCCAACACGAGGCAAAGAAACGTGATAGTGGATGCGCGCCAGCACGGCGCCCATGATCGAAAACTGAACTAGATCCTCAGCTCGGCAGCTCAAATTTGCACCAGAATCTAATAAAACTTTCTCGTTAGGAAGTAGGGAAGCAATAGCCGGACGGCTCACTCCAGGAAGACGTCCGATGATTAACGCGGCAGAGGCCATAGCCGCACCCGTCGATCCCGCCGATACGAGCCCACCTACCTCTCCGTCGGCTACTAACTTTGCAGCAACTGCAATCGACGAATGCTTTTTTTCTCGAATCGCACGAGCAGGATCGTCAGCCATTTCAACAACCTCATCAGCATGAGCTATCGGCAATGAGATGCCAGCGTCATCAAGGATGGGATCAAGCACAGCGACATCCCCGACGAGAACAACGTCAATTCCTCTACGAGCTGCGTCGACAGCCCCGTATACAATCTCTACGGGAGCCCGATCACCTCCCATGGCGTCAACGGCGATACCGGCCATGGTCGAATCAGGAATTGGGGAGTACTTCACGCCCGGAATACGTGCCGCATTCCGGACATACCCGGTGTGGCACATGCCGAGAACCACACTGCTGACAATCGGCCAAGCTTGGAAGGTGCGCTTTCCACTGTGCTTTACGACGCCGCGTCCGTGACCGCGACATCTTCTTTTTAGGTACCGCCATCGTGAACCTCGCGTCGGAATCAGTCCCCGGTATCGAGCAAACCCTTGAGGGCTGAGAAA
>CAJWGC010000030.1 GCA_913031525.1 uncultured Acidimicrobiia bacterium
AAGAAGTACAGCGATTTCGGATTCGGAGTACTCGTTCTCGATGCCAGCGAGCACAACGAACCCTGAGGATTCGACAAGGTCGATCAACAGGTCGACCTCACCTTCGACAACCGCATCGAACCATTCACTGACAATCACGGACGGTGCCAATCCTGAAACTTCACCAGAGGCGTTCACCGAATCTTCTGAAAAAGTGGTCGAGGTGGTCGAGGTGGTCGGAGTAGAAAGAACATCACCCTGACCGCAGGCTGCAAAGAACACGACCATCGAAACCCCGATAGCGACAGCGCGCATCTGCTTAAACGTAGTGAACGCACTTCCGTTAGCGGAAGTAAGAACCGGTGGAGAGGACACGTTCTTCATCGACGTCCAATCGGTACGTCAATACGGCCGGTCTCGATGAACCGGCGGCGGCTCTCCGCTGAAACTAACCCAGCTCTCGAGACAAGCATGCCGAGATACAACCCACCAACTCCTTCACACAGCCATATCTTCCAGTCTCCGAGAATATTCCTTGCCAACATCCTGAATGTCTCATATCCCGTATCCGAAAACTCGTGGCCCAGGAATGGCCACCACAAAGTGGCGGAGTCAAGCCACATCAAATCAAGGACCAGATGGATAAGTATCCCAGCGGCAAGTGGCACCCACCGTTTACGCGCCCGCCCGCGCTTAGTACTGAAAACCACGATAACCATGGCCAATGCTGCAAATAGCATTGTATGTCCAAACAGTTGCACCGATCGGAAGGCACTGAACCAAATTGCCCCGATCGGAAGATCGACGAGATCCGGCAAAACGGCCCCGAGGATCAGGAGACGCAGATCAATGCGCTCATCTCGAAATACATACCGGATGACAGCAATGGTTCCCCCGATGTGCCAGAGGAGCACAGACTCGCCTCAGATCACAAGGATGCGACGACAGTGAAGGCAACGAACAGGATCACCTTTGGCAATCTCAATCTGCTCAGCCGCGGTGAGACGGAGATGACATCCTCCACAAACTCCATCCTTCAATCTACCAACAGCTACTCCCTCTTTTGTAGGTCGCAGCGTCTCGTAGAGATCAAGAAGGTCGCCTTCGACGAGAGGGACAATATCCGCCTTCCGGACCTCCTTCTTCGCTACTCGAGCGTCTATAACTGCCCAGCGCTCCTTGATCACAGCCTCGACAACAGCCTTGGCTTTTTCAACCTCTGCAAGTCTCACCGTAACGTCTTCCTGTTGTTGCTCGAAAGAGTCCTTCAGCTCCATAAGCTCGAGAACTCTGCCCTCGGTTTCTTCGTTCTTCCTGTTCAGCATCTCAACCTCTTGGCGAAGAAAAGTTGCATCTCGGGCACTCAATCCACCGGCATATAAACGATTCTGCTCCGTTCCAAGTTTCGCTTCGGCTAGCTCTAGTTCTCCGCTCTCTCGGTCCAACTCGAGACTCATTTCTCGCAAACGAGATTCAGTGTCTCTCTTCTCGACCGCAAGGACAGTTGATCTTTCGTGGGCCACCTTGTATTCCTCAAGTTCAGGAAGAGATTCTCGTTCTTTTAGAAGCCTGTCGATCTCCAGATCTATCTGTTGGAGATCGAGAAGATCTTCGAAGCTTCCCAGCTGATTCATCACAACGGCTCCTCCCAAGGCCCAGCATCGACTGAGGTGAGATCTACAGTCTCTGCCAACGTAGAAACGGCAGCGTACAACTTTTCTATGCCAGGACGCTCAGTGGGGGCATGGCCAGGATCAATAACTGACATCCCTAAATCGATAGCTTTCCGGGCGTCGTGATGGCCGATATCGCCGGTGACAAGAACGTCGGCGCCGGCTAAAGCTGCCTGACGAATAAACGAGCGCCCCGAACCAGGAACGACAGCCACCCTCTTCACCAGATTGTTCCGTGCTTTCGCGACTCTTATTACTCCGCCTAGCGTTACACGAACCTCTGCAGCCAATTCTTCCAAAATAATAGGTTCCGCTCTGCGGCCGACTCTACCTACTAGCCCGGCATTACCTCTCATTTCGATCAGATCGAACGCCGGTTCTTCATAAGGATGCGACTCGATCAGTGCAGCCACTACAGCATCGATCTGACCTCCGGGAACGATCATCTCGAGACGCGTTTCTGCTTCGTTATTAAACCTCCCAGCGATCCCCGTCACCGGGTTCATATTCTCATCTGCGAGAAACGTTCCACGTCCTTCGCTTCGGAAAGAGCACGATCTGTAGGAGCCGATTCTTCCCCCTCCAGCCGCAGCGATAACATCAGAGATCTCATCAATCTTCTCAGCCGGCGCAAAGGTGACTAACTTGACCGCTTCAGGACCCCACAGAGGACCAAAACCAGAAACCTCTCGAAGATCCAACGATATCGAGAGGGCATCAGCTGCACCACCAGGTGCGACATCGAAAGCCGTATGAACGGCTGCCACTGATACTCCGGCTCTGATCAAACGAAAGGCTCTCCCGAAGCTAGAGGGTCCTGCTACCAGCCGGGACGTGGGTTGAAACAACAGTGGATGGTACGAAACCAAAAGATCTACGGGACTCGCCACCAGCCGGTCAACAACAGGTTCGGTGACTTCATGGCAAACACCGATCGTCGTGCACTCAGCAGCCGGATCCCCAAACTGTAGGCCCACCGGATCCCATACAGCTGCTTTCCAGAACGGAGCGATTCCGTCGAGTGAAGAAACAACATCGGCAATGGTGAACACAGAGGGAATGCTACTGGGCCCACGTGTCAATAAAGATCGACACGGAAGATGGCAATTAATCACACGTCATTCGAAGTCGAGCACAACGGCAACGTTAGATGCGATATGCCTAGCAAGCGCAAATGAAGACGTAGCAGCTGGGGATGGTGCATTCAGTACGTGAATCGAACGGAAGCCAATCTGGATCAAAAAATCATCGTGAAGGACTCCGTTCGCATCCAGTGCTTGAGCGCGAACCCCGGACCATCCTCGACGCAAGTCACTGGGATTGATAGCCGGAACGAGCGTACGCACTGACGCTGCAAAGATTCGTCGACTCGCCGATCGCGCTAGCTCAGCAATTCCCGATCGCCAATGTTGCCTAACCAACATCCTCGTTCCGCGATAACGCACTGTGTCCCACAAGTCCTTCATGACGAATGTTGCCCATCCATAACCCTCACGAGCAGCAGCAAGAACGGCATTCGGTCCAGCATGCACCGATCCGTCTACCCCTTTCGTTAAATGCACTCCGAGAAAGGGCAGACTGGGGTCAGGAACCGGATAGATGGAAGAACGTACAAGCCCTGCGCTCCCTCCTTCAACTTCGTAATACTCACCACGAAATGGAACGATCTTCACTTCAGGTTCGAGGCCGGCCATAGCTGCAACACGGTCGCTGTAAAGCCCGGCACAGTTAACAATCCCTCCCACGCGTAAAACCTCGCTAACACTTTCGATCGCAATACCGTTTCCTTCTATCCCCAAGCTCTGGACGGGAAACGAAGTCTTAATGTCAACTCCAGAGGATTGAAGAGAGGACGCGATCGCCTGGCAAACTTCGGCATAATTCACAGCACCAGTGGAGGGTACGGCGAGCGCCGCAACCGCGGCGGCCTCCGGTTCGATCTCTCGAAGTTCCTCTGAAGAGATCCGCCTAACTCCGGTTAGACCGTTAGCGTTACCGCGCCGCTCGAGTTCAACAAGAGCCGAGAGCTGAGAGTCTTCGGTAGCTATCACAACCTTGCCGTTGCGAGTAAACGGGACCCCATATTCCCGACAGAAAGCGGTCATCTGTTCAGCACCGCTAACGCACAACTCGGCACGTAGAGACCCAGGCCGGTAATAGAGACCAGAGTGGATAACACCACTATTTCGACCGGATTGATGACGAGCGACTCCGGACTCTTTGTCGAGCACTACGACCTTTTTTTCTGGATGGTCTTGGGTAATCGCCCGAGCCGTCGCTAGCCCTAGGATCCCAGCTCCGATAATTGCTACATCGTATTCAATTTGCATCAGCGCATTTCCGACCAAGCTTTGACGATTTCAGATTACCGACAGTCGGATATAGCTTGAAAAGGAAGAAATGGAACCGCTCCCACCGACGTAAGCAATGTGACCACATTGTCATGGAACAGAAGTTCGATCCGAAGCGTCCTCGCAAGCGATCACCAGATCGAAAAACGACGCGATCGTCACGACCTATTAACCGTACAAGATTTTCGTTCGAGTCCTCAGGAAAAACGATTTCCAGATATCTGATCTGGTAGATGAGAAGAACGCGAAACTCTGACCATGCCGAATCAGGGCCATATCCAAAGTCACGAGAAACTCTCCGAACGGGATCCTACGAGAAGAACGTCGCGTGGCTAGGCTATCCACACAAGAGCGGCAGTAGCACTAGAGATCATCTGAGAGTGCGGCCGTCAAGGAGGAACGCTCGTGGCGGGCATCACGCTCGAGGAGGTCTCAAAGACCTACGGCAATGGATTCGAAGCAGTCACAAACCTCAACCTGGACATCAAGGATGGCGAATTCCTTGTCATGGTCGGCCCATCAGGTTGCGGAAAATCCACAACGCTCCGAATGATCGCGGGATTGGAAGAGATCACCCAAGGGGTGCTGAAAATCGGGAATCGAGTCGTCAACAATATGCAGCCGAAAGACCGCGATGTAGCAATGGTGTTCCAAAATTATGCGCTCTATCCGCACATGACGGTCCAATCCAACATGGGATTCGCTCTCAAATTGCAAAAACTCGGCAAAGAAGAGATCAGAAGGCGGGTTGAAGAAATCGCTCAACTTCTGCAATTGACAGAACAACTCGACAAAAAGCCAGCACAGCTTTCGGGCGGCCAACGACAGCGAGTTGCTATGGGAAGAGCGATTGCCCGTCTACCTCAGGTGTTCTTACTTGACGAACCCTTATCGAACCTCGACACCAAGCTTCGTGTGGAAATGCGTGCCGAGATCAGTGACCTTCAACGAAAAGTCGGTGTGACAACGTTATATGTCACCCATGACCAGGCAGAAGCGATGACCATGGCGGACCGCGTCGCCGTCATCAATCGAGGAGTACTTCAACAAGTTACGGAACCGCAGGGACTTTACGATCAACCTAAAAACATCTTCGTAGCCTCGTTTATAGGCTCACCTCCTATGAACCTACTGGAGGCCCATATCGACCACGACAACAGAAAGATACGACTAGGTTCGCAGTCGCTGGATTTACCGACCGACATCTTGATCCAGCGTCCGAAATTATCTTCTTACTCCGGAAGGACCGTGACTGTCGGCATCAGACCAGATGACCTTAAGGAGACCACACTGCTGCCCAAGAATCCCGCGAAAGTCCGAATCCGAGCTTCGATTGACAGTATCGACACGCTCGGAACTGAACGAATCGTTTATTTTCACCTCGATGCAAAGCCGGTGCACTCCGAGAACGCGCTGGGACGCGACGACGACACCGGGCTCTCTACGGCTATGTCGGCTCGACTCGCAGGACGCTTTTCTGCATCCTCGGATGTTCGGATAGGTGACACCATTGAGATCGCCGTCAATACCGAGAAACTCCACTTCTTTGATCCTTTTTCTGGCCTGGCCATTCGCTGACGGACGTCCCGCTCGACTGCCGGAGGGAAACCGGAGAGATTCCGACTTTTCTCTTGGTCTGGTGGCTCGCTTGCTCATTGGGCTCATCGTCTGGACGGTGGCTACGGCCGGGTGTACAAGCGAAAAAGGCGAAACTTCCTCACCAGCAATCACCGTCATTGCGAAATGGGGAGAAGACTCTGAAGAGGGCCATCGATTCGGACTCGTTCTGAACGCCTTCGAAGATCGAACCGGAATTTCGGTGAATTACATAGGTGCAGGCAACGAGCTTCCCTTGGTGTTATCAACCCGAGTTGCAAGCGGCAATCCGCCTGATATCGCCGTCTTGCCTCAACCGGGTTTGCTAAAGGATCTTGCAATGCAAGAGATACTTTCCCCACTGACCGATACCATTCTCACTCGACTCGAAAGATCTTTTGCTCGGGTATGGATCGATCTCGCTTCATATGAAAACGTTCCCTATGGAGTTTTCTTCAAGGCCTCGAATAAAAGCACCGTCTGGTACGACCCAGAATTCTTCTCAAAGAACGGGCTTAACCCTCCTTCGACTTGGGATGAATGGATAGCTCTATCGACTGAACTCAGCGATGAAGGCATCGTTCCACTTGCCGTCGGAGCTGCAGACGGCTGGGTGCTGTCCGACTGGTTTGAGAACGTATACGTTCGTACCGCAGGCCCCACAATGTACGACCAGTTGACATTGCATGAGATCCCGTGGACGCATTCTTCCGTAAAGAAGGCCTTGCGAACCCTCGGCAAGCTACTAACCGGAGAAGGCCATCTCTTGGAAGGACCAGATGGAGCGTTACGCACGACATTCGTCGAATCAGTACAACAAGTCTTCTCCGAGGAGGCTTCGGCAACAATGATCTATGAAGGTGACTTTGTTCCGGGAATAGTGGCGAAAGAGACAACGTCTTCTATATCGCCCGAATTTTTTGAATTCCCGAGCATCGACGGATCAGCTCCAGTTGTAGTCGGTGGAGGAGATGTTGCCGTTGCATTCAACGAATTAGCAGAAACCATGGCCTTCCTCGAGTTCCTGGCGGAACCGACATCGGCCGAAATCTGGGCAGCTTTCGGTGGTTTCACTTCTCCAAACCGAGACGTTGATCCTTCCGTCTATCCAAACGAAGCTTCACGTAAGTCTGCTGCCTCTTTAGCAAAAGCCGAGATCTTTCGTTTCGATCTCTCGGATCTGGTCAGTTCATGTTTCGGTGCTACAGCCGGTGTCGGAATATGGGGAGGACTCCAAGAGTGGCTATCCCATCCTGAGGATATAGATAGGATCACAAATCGTCTGGAACAGGACGCATCCTGTTGACAAGAAGACCTCGGCATCGTTCCTCGTATGTGGATCAAGAGGCCAGACACCGGGCCACGACAGCACGACGATGGTGGGTCTTAGTTTTCTTGATCCCGACCCTGCTCATCCTGTCCTCGTTGGTTCTTTACCCAGCTCTACGAACGATCACGGACAGTTTCCTGGACCGCTTCGGCGATCAATACATCGGCTTAGAAAATTACTCTGCCTTAGCAAGTAGCCCTCGTTTTCACACAGCAGTGCTGAACAGCTTTTTATGGGCGACCCTCTTCCCTCTCACTGTCGTCACAATCGGTCTGGTATTAGCCGTACTAATAGAGAAAGTCAGATGGGAAACAGCTTTTAAGCTCGTACTCTTCCTGCCCGTTGCTGTCTCGGCAATGTCTTCCGGCATCGTATGGAGAATGATGTTGGACGACTCCCCAGAACGGGGAGCGTTTAATGCTGTCGCAACTCTTTCTGCATCGATTGTTTCGCCAGCTGGCGACCTTGCTGGAGCAAGGCCAACCACAGGGACAATCACATTAAATCCGGATGGGAGTATCGCCTTCCCCGTTGAGGTCAGCTCGGCAGGCGCAGTGGCCAACCTCGGATTAATCGGCATTGCCGAAGTCGATTTGCCCGGAAACGCTACAACGGCAAATCCCGCTACTCGGCAGCCAAAGAGCATTACCGGAACGATATGGCGGGATGCTGGATCCAGCAACGGACAAAAGGGAAAGATCGACAAAGACGAAATCGGGCTATCTGGGATCCTCGTAAAACTTATATCCCCTAGTGGATCAACTGTGGCACAAACATACTCCGTTACAGGCGGCCGCTACGCCTTCGAGGGAATAGCACCCGGTAAATATTCGGTTTTGATTCCATCAGAGGTGACAAGAACCAGATGGACCGGTATCGAGTGGCTTAGCCCTTCTTTAATTACGCCGGCAGCAATGCTGGCAGGGCTCTGGATATGGGCCGGCTTTTCCCTTGTAATGATTCGCGCAGCGATGACCAGGCTTGATCGAGACGTGACCGATGCAGCGCGCATCGACGGTGCTTCGGAAGCGCAGATCCTCCGAAGAATCACACTTCCGCTACTCGCACCAACGCTTTCTGTTATCGGGATAACGCTTGCCATCTATGGACTGAAGGTATTCGATTTAATTATCGGAATCGCTCCAGAACCTGTACAGGACGACGCCAATGTCATTGCTCTCGAGATGTGGCGGAGCGCGTTCACCGGATTAGGGAACCGAGGCCTTGGATCAGCCGCAGCAGTAATTATGTTCGTGATGGTCGTTCCCGTGGTCGCCCTCAGCCTACGAAGCTTCCGAGGAAGCGAGACACGGACATGAAACAAGATCATGGAGTTGAGGGAACCGCGTCACGACGACCGCGGCGCCTTACAGAATTCGTTCTCGTTCTGATAGCCCTTGTCTGGATGATTCCAGGTTTCGGACTGCTGATCACAAGCTTTCGCTCTGCCGACGAATATGCACGATCGGGTTGGTGGACGGCGCTATATCGTCCAGGCGAGCTCACGATAAGCAATTATGTCGAATTTTTGAGTAACGGCAACCTCCTCGGAACGCTCGGGAGCACGCTGCTGATCGCGGTGCCAGCTACGCTGATACCAATATCACTCGCAACAACTGCGGGTTACGCACTGGCGTGGATACCTTTCAAAGGACGCAAGGCGGTTTACCTGTCAATAGTTTCCCTATTGGTCGTCCCATTCCAACTAGCTCTCCTACCAGCACTCGAGTTATTCGGAACGATAAAACTCAGCGGATTGCCGGCAATATGGCTATTTCACACCGCGTTCGGACTTCCACTCGGCGTTTTCCTCATGCACAATTTCTTCGCTGGTATACCAAAAAGCATCATCGAAGCAGCACGGATTGATGGTGCTGGGGAAGGATCAATATTCGCCAATCTCGCTCTTCCTAACGCACTGCCGGGAATAGCATCACTGGCAATTTTCCAATTCACATGGACATGGAACGATCTCCTGGTCGCCTTAGTTTTCGCCGGAAACCGGACTCCAATAACAGTTGCTATCCAGCAACGCTTGAACGATTTCTCCACGGGGATCGAGGTAATCGGTCCCGGTGTCCTGCTTGGAGCAGTAGCGCCTCTTCTTCTCTTCTTTGCTTTCCAACGTCATTTCGAGACCGCGATGAAGACCGGCGCACTGCACTAGCAAGCGGTCCAAATATCGACCTGCATCATCTTGAGGAACTCATAAGCTCGTTTTCCGTAGAGAGCAAGCCCACCTGCTGATTTCGTATTGGCCGAGGATCCCTCGACGGAACAAAGTGGTTACGAAATAGTCTGTCCATGAACACGACTATGAACCACGCGCTTAGCCCCTGTATAAATTCCGAGCTCCGACTTCATCGTCGACAATACGAGAAATCCCAGCACGTAAACCTTTCAGACCTTCGGCCAGACGTACACAACCAAAGGCACTTCAGCATTGAAATCTGCGGATTCGATCGTCGTCATGATCGCCCAAGGACCGAACATGGACATATGAACCGACATGCGATGACGCCCCTCACCTAAGAATTCCACATCAGCCTCAGAATGACCATGGGTCATAGCAATCATGTCGTACCAAGCAGTGATCGTCGCATCGACCGGCCTGCCGTCTCGTCCAATAACAATAAGTTCGACCTCAAGATCGAATTTGTTAGGCGGAAAGGGAGTGACGAAAAAGTTGAGATCGAAATCTCCCAAGGGAAGCAACCCGCCATTCTCAAGCTGAATCACCTGGTCACCTTGTACGTATCCGATCCACGCACTTCCCTCGCGTTCTGCCACCTGCTGGAGTAAAACTTGATCAGTGCCGACGATCTCATTAAACGCTTCAGGGCTGATACCGAACCGAGAAGTGCCAGATTCATCCGACGAACAGGCCGCCGCAATGAACAATCCCAAGCCAATAAGAGTGGCTACCCATAAAGCACGCCGCATGGCGAATGACTCAACAGTATCGATGCGTTTTCGATTCATCCTCAATCCAACTGGCATTATGTCTATCTCCTCTCTTCAAAAAAGAGAGGAGATAGACAGTCAATCTCTCTTGCGAGATGGGGGCCGAGAGAACTATTGATAATGACCATCGACCTCATCAATGAGCAGTCTCGCCTGTTCATCGTCCAGTTCCACCAGTGGAGGAAGGAGTCGCCGCCACGACCTGTCCCCGGTGGTATGAGCGATGAGATGTTTGATAGCAGGAATCCGGGGATAATTGTCTAGGAGTCTGCCGAAT
>CAJWGC010000031.1 GCA_913031525.1 uncultured Acidimicrobiia bacterium
GGTTTCATTGAAATCACCAGAACCCGAGAAAAAACTTTTGGCGATATCGATATCCAGGAGAATTTGCTCAACCAACTCAACCGGTCCAGAAAATTTTCGTTCGTCTCGAATGCGATGCAGAAATTCGACCGAAAGAACCTCTCCGTAAAGTTCGCCATCAAAATCGAGTAGATGTATTTCGACAGTGGCACATGTACCGCCAAAAGTGGGTCGAATGCCAACGTTGGCAACACCCTCACGTCGTAGGCCCTCGTTCCAAGTAACGACCGCGTAGACACCGAGAGCTGGGAGAAGTTGATCGGAATCAACTGCGAGATTGACAGTGGGCACACCGATAGATCGACCTCGCCCCTCTCCAGATTCAACACGACCTTCAAGCGCGTAGGGTCTCCCTAACAGAACACCGGCCCTTTGGATGTCTCCACTCTTCAGATATTCGCGAATTCTTGTGGAAGAGAAAGGATCTTCGTCCCCGATCAACGAGACCAGAAGGACCTCATAACCAAAATCTTTTCCCATCTCTTGAAGGAAAGGAACATCGCCAGCACCACCTTTGCCGAAACGAAAATCCTGGCCGACCGCTATGTGCCTAGCATTGAGCGATCCAACAAGCACATATCTAACAAAATCAGCCGCTGACATATCGCGCATAGCCTCATCAAAATCCAGATGTGCGATGACATCAACGCCCAATTCTTCAAGCAACGCGGCCCTTTGAGAGAGTGTCGTCAAAAGACGCGGGGAGCTATCAG
Organism: uncultured Acidimicrobiia bacterium; assembly: GCA_913031525.1. Taxonomy (GTDB): domain Bacteria; phylum Actinomycetota; class Acidimicrobiia; order Spongiisociales; family UBA5794; genus CAJWGC01. Next base: position 753 of record CAJWGC010000031.1, read on the forward strand.
GAACGATCAACGTATCCGGATGACGAGAAAAAGTAAGAACTACGAGTGGGCCGGAATCAAAAATGGACTGCAACCGCTTCAGTAGATCCTGGTGTCCTCGATGTACACCATCGAAAACACCAACTGCTACTGCAGTGGATCTGTCTCGAATCTCCCACCTCTCGTGCGGCCCTGAAAGCACTCTCATGACAGCACGACTTCCGGAAAAGCTTTCTTTCCGGCCATGCGATAAACAGCGAGCAGTCGACCTTTTTCATTGACAATCCGCAGGAGACCCTCCTGTGTATTCCCTAGATGGTGGCCCGCAAGGGTCATCCCATTCTCGACGGCCCTAGCGACATCACCTGTTATTTCGACGCTGGGAAAATCGGCAAGCGCGACTGCCGGATTAATAAGACGACCATGCCATTCTTCCGTCCTCTCTTCAGAGACGATCGTCGAAACGGTCGTAGCCGCTTCGACGAGAAGTGAGCCAATCGCGGTCCGCCTCAGTGCAGTCAAGTGTGCTCGTCCGCCGAGGGCACGGGCTAGATCGTCAGCGAGTGTCCTCACGTAAGTTCCTTTGCTACATGCAACCTCAATAACTGCCTCGGGGTAGTTGCCAGGAGCAAAATCAAGTAGCTGCATGCTGTAGATCTCGACCGGACGAGCTTCACGTTCGATAGTCTTTCCTTCACGAGCAAACTCGTAGAGGCGTCGACCCTCTACACGTCGTGCAGACACCATCGGTGGAATCTGCATGATCACACCTGAGAATCGACCAAATACTGCCTCGAGATCGGCTGCCTCGAATCGCATCGCCTCTCGCGTCAAGATCGCTCCGTCGGAGTCAAGCGTATCGGTGGCAACTCCAAAACAGATCTTTGCCGTGTACCGTTTGGGAGCTTCCTGAAAATAACGCAGCAACCGAGTAGCTCGCCCTACTCCGAGTACGAGCAGTCCGGTTGCTAGCGGATCCAGTGTTCCAGCGTGTCCCACCTTCTTGATCTTCAAACTGCTACGAATCTTTGCTACGACATCATGGGAAGTCCATCCACTCTCCTTATCAACGAGGAGAACCCCTACAGGGTCAAGTGCGGTCACCGCAAGAGATCAGCGAGTTCGGTAATAATGTCCTGAGGATCGCCTTCTACACCGAATCCAGCAGCATTGTGATGACCTCCTCCACCAAAGTGGCGTGCTAGAGCATTTACATCAACGACACCGCGCGACCTCAGACTCCCTTTGAACTTACCCAGCTGAATTTCTTTCAACAGACAGGCCACCTCAGCTTCATTGGCGAGCCGGATGAGATCTATGAGCCCATCGGTGTCTTCATAACCAACATTCGCTCGTTGTAGATCCTCGAGATAAACGCTCGACCAAACAAGACCGACCTCTCTGTCAAGCGCGGCACGTCCAAGAACCGATCCAGCAACGGTTAGGTAACCAAACGGCGATTCTCCGTATAAATGGCGTGCCACTTGATCTGGATCTGCTCCCGCTCGTAGCAGTGCGGCAGCAATTCCATGGACTTCTGGAGTCGTCGAGGAATACTGAAACCTTCCGGTATCGGTGACCAGACCTGTGTACAGCGCCGTAGCGATCTCAGGAGATAGCTCCCAACCGAGATGATCTACGAGTAACTCGTAGACAATTTGCGTGGTCGCAGCAGCTTCTGAATCAACCAAAGCTACATCTCCAAATCCCTCGTTCGACACATGGTGGTCGATGATCACGACGGCTTCTGCCCGTTCGGCCAACAGGAGCGCCGAACCAAGCCTCTCAGGATTAGCGGTGTCGCATGCCACAAGGACATCGATATCGCCTTCTATATCCTCTGGCAGAGACAGCGGGGAAAGGTCTAAATATCGGTAAACATCAGAGAGATCAAACGGTGTTCCGAAAGTTGCCCAAGAATGTTTGCCCGAATTACGGCACGCTAACGCCAAACCAAGCGCGGAGCCGAGTGCATCACCATCTGGATTTACATGACCGACCGCTACCACCGAGCTTGCTTCGGTAATTACCTCCGCGGCCATGGAGAAAGACTCGACAGGAATTGTCACTCTCTCCCTCCCTCTTCGTCTAGACGACGCAAAATGCGATCGATCCGATCCCCAGAACTAATAGCGGGATCGACCTGAAACTCGAGGACAGGAGTGAACTTCAGGCTCGTTTGAGATGCAACTGCTCGTTGAATCCTGGCCGCAGCACTCGCCAGTGCAGAATCAGTAGCCATCTCCTCGCCTTTTGCACCAAGTACCGAGTAGTAGACGACAGCGTGTCGCAGATCTGGTGTCGTATCGACACCAGTAACAGTAACAAACCCGATACGTGGATCTTTAAGCTCAGCGACTTCTTCAGCCACAATCTCTCGCATGAGCTCGTTAATCTTGCGCATTCGCCCAGTCTTACCTCTACTCACATCGGATCCTCGAGATAGCCAACTGAGCTTCTCAAAACCTCGACTTCGGCGCGATTCCGTAAAGCCCTTTCGATCGAATGGAGTAGCCTCTCAAGCTGGCCGGCCTGAGGAGCTACAACAGCAAACCCAATCGCGGTTCGTTGCCACAAGTTCTGGTGATCGACTTCTGCAATTGATACGGGAAACTTTCGGATCAAATCGGCCACGAGAGATCTGAGGATGTTCCGCTTCGCCTTCAGCGAACGGATCCCCCGCATACGGAGTTCGACTCGCAGTGCGGCTGCATACATAAGATCAAATCCGAGCGACTTCCCTGACTGTGTACGACTCGATGGTGTCACCTTCTTTGACGTCGCGGAAGTTCTCTAAACCAATACCACATTCGAAACCCATGGCAACTGCTTGCACATCGTCCTTAAAACGACGTAGTGATGCGATCCGACCGTCATAAACAACCACACCGTCCCTTACAAGCCGCGCTTTTGCGTTCCGACCAATCTCTCCTTCTGTCACATAGCAGCCGGCTATAAAGCCAAACCTGGGCGCTCTGAAAACAGCTCGAACATCGGCGACACCGATGAAAGACTCGATCCGCTCGGGAGAAAGCTCCCCAACAAGTAAGGCCTCGGCATCTTCTAGCAATTCATAGATGATCGAAAAAGTTCGAATATCCAGACCGGATTTCTTAGCTATCTTGCGCGCTCCCGCATCTGGTCGGACATTAAATCCATAGACAACGGCGTTGGACGCATCTGCGAGCATGAGATCGCTCTCAGTGATCCCACCGACCGCTGAGTGAATCACCGTGACCTTTGCATCCTCTCTCTTAACCTTCACGAGGGCCTCGCGGGTCGCTTCGAGCGAACCGTGAGCATCAGCTTTCAAGACGACAGCAAGCTCGGCGTGGTCAGTAGTTCGGAGCTGATCAAGCAGCATTCCAAGACGTTCTGTCGCTGTCGGAATAGTCAACTGCTCAGATCGGAGCTGATCAATCCGGCTTGAAGCTAGCTTGCGAGCCACCCTCTCGTTCTTGACCACTTCGAACATATCCCCAGCAGTCGGTACGTCGTCCCACCCCATTACTAGCAAGGGCGTGGACGGAGTAGCCTCTTGAACCCGGGTCCCGCTTTCATCAAACATCGCCCTCACCCGGCCTGCAACAGTACCAGCCGCGATAGAGTCGCCACGCTTAAGAGTTCCTCTCTGCACGATCACTGTGGCCACTGGACCGCGGCCAACTTCTAGTTGGCTTTCAATAACCGTCCCTATCGCCTTAGCTGAAATGTTGGCTTTGAGATCTTCTACCTCAGCAACCAAAGTGATCATTTCCAAAAGCTGATCGATCCCATCTCCCCGTAACGCTGAAATCTCTACTGAAACAACGTCACCCCCTAGTTCCTCTACGACGATACCGTGCTGCGTCAACGCGGCGCGGACGTTGTTGGGATCGGCAGCAGGAAGATCCATCTTGTTGATAGCGACGATCATCGGAACCGAAGCAGCTCTAGCGTGGTCGATTGCTTCGACAGTCTGTGGCATAACACCATCATCAGCAGCAACGACAACCACCGCGATGTCAGTCACATCAGTGCCTCGTGCACGCAACGCGGTGAACGCCTCATGCCCAGGAGTATCGATGAACGTAACAACTCCTCCGTTGTGATCAACCCGATAGGCCCCAATGTGCTGAGTAATTCCCCCGGCTTCGTCGGCGATTACGTTCGTCTTGCGAATGGTGTCAAGCAACTGGGTTTTTCCGTGATCGACATGACCCATAACTGTGACGACCGGGGGCCTCGGCTTAAGGCTTGCAGGGTCATCTTCAAACTCAACGGTGAATCGGTCTGGTGTCTTAACTTCTTCTTGGGCAGACGCCTCTACCGTCACCTCGTAGCCAAAGGCCGTTCCCAACTTTTCTATGTCGCTAGACAGAAGCGGAGCAGCAGCTGATACCAGCTCCCCCATGCTCATCATCTGGCGGACTACATCACCGACGCGCTGGCCCATCAGCTTCGCTAGCTCAGCGCCCGTAATACCCTCTTCGACTATCAAGGACCCGCCCGTCGCTTCGGGCAACGGAGCCTCTCCTCTTTCCTCTGAAACTTCATCAGATCCTTCGAGATCAGCGATCACCGGATCCTCTTCGCCGGCAGGAGCGGAGGCATCAGATTCTTCCTCATATGAAAGTTTGACTAAAGCAATAGAATCTTCGTCAAGTCCAGATGACGCTGTCTTTACCTCTATGCCAAGCTCTTGGGCGCGTTCAAGGACGACCTTCGACTCAAAGCCGAGCTCTCGCGCTAACTCGTATACCCGCTGGTTGGCCAAACTTTCTCCTTCTAGATGCCCAGGTCCTCACGTAAGCGGAGCCGCAGGCTCTCCTTCCGTAGTCTCAGACGTCCTCTGGTCGCTTTGCGGGTTCCCCTCAACCGATTCCGGTATCGAATCTTCCGTCGCTAGACCAGCGTCTTGTATCGATTGATTGTCCACGACCGCGTCAGTCCCCTCCGGTGACTTACTTTCACCAGTCTCGGATTCGGTGGTTACTGATTCTGAGCTTTCCTCGGGTCCCGATAAACCACTTACCTCGGAGACGCTGGAAAGCTCAACGGATGCCTCGCCATCAGCTACTTCCGCCTCTTCCTCATGATCGTCCTCGGAATCGAGTCCGAGATCCTCGCTCTCGGATCGAATATCGACCTTATATCCAGAGAGTCTGGCAGCAAGCCGAGCATTCTGCCCCTCCTTGCCGATAGCAAGAGAGAGTTGGTGGTCAGGCACAATGACTACAGCAACCAATTCCTCCTCGTCTAGTCGTACCTCTTTGACGCGGGCTGGACTGAGGGCTTCGCTGATAAACGCTGCTGAGTCGTCACGCCACTCGACGATATCGACCTTCTCTCCACGAAGCTCGTTCACGACCTGTCGAACACGTGAACCGCGAGCACCGACACATGCACCAACCGGGTCTACATTCGGATCGAGGGAAATCACCGCAATCTTTGTACGATGCCCCGGTTCGCGAGCGATCACCTTGATTTCGATTTCACCATCGACCAGCTCAGGAACTTCGAGCTCAAAAAGCGACCTTATGAACTCCGGGTGGCTCCTGCTCACGACGATCTGAGGACCCTTGCCCTCACCGCGCACTTCCAGGATGTAAGCCTTCACGCGATTACCGCGTTCGAGACGTTCAAACGGAATGCGTTCAGGAGAAGGCATGATCGCCTCAGCGTTACCAAGATCGAGGATCGCATAACGATGATCAGCCTGTTGGACAATGCCAGTCACAAGATCACCCTCGCGGCCGTCATATAAATCGAAAACCTGCTCCCGCTTGGCATCTCGCAGACGCTGCAGTATCACCTGTTTCGCCGTTTGCGCTGCGATGCGCCCGAAATCACTCGGAGTATCTTCCCATTCGCGGGTTACGTTTCCGTCATCATCGAGGTCCTGGCCATATACCGTGATCTCGGCCGTATCAGGGTCAATTGTGACTCGCGCCTCCTCGGCTGCACCAGGGGTTCGCTTATACGCAGAGACGAGGGCGTTAGCGAGCGCATCTAAAATGGTATCGGCCGGAACACCCTTTTCGCGTTCTAGCAATTCGAGTGCATCCAGAAGGTTGTAGTCCATCAGCGTCCCTCTCGACTACTGGATTTCGAGCCCTTACTCCAATTAAAGATCGTGGTCGCTGATTGCACGTCACTGAACTTAAGATGACGATGATCACCATTCATCTCCATCTCGAATCCGGAGCCGTTGATCGCTGCGATCCGCCCTCGCAATGTCTCAAAACCCTTTGGGCCCTTCACTTTTACTCTTGCCTCGCGTCCAACCGATTTGGCGAAATGACTGGGACGACGCAATTTGCGCTCCAGACCTGGTGAACCTACTTCGAGGGTGTAGGAACCCGAAATGGGATCTTCATCGTCAAGCAACCGAGAAATTCCTCTACTCATTGATGCAATGAGGTCGACACCGACCGACTCCTCAGCATCAACGGTGACACGAACGATCGTTCCGGAACCACCCCCGACTACTTCGAGATCATCCAATTCGACCCCTTCAGCCGCGACATACCGTTCTACGACGTTCCAGATTCGGGTAGCTGCGTCGCTCCCCATTTTTCCTTCCAGTGCTCTCGTTGCATGCATCACGAAACGAGGCGGGCTCCAGCCCACCTCGACAAACGACACATCTCAGTTGCTCAACGCAGTATAGCGATGGGAGCCTCTAGTGAATTAGGACAACAGAGACACGGATCTCACAGATCAGCGGATACAACTCTTCTTGAAACGGTATCAACGACGTTTTCAAACGATACGGTCTCAGTCGTTCCATCAGCACGAGTTGTTAACTCCACGACACCGTCTGCCAGACCACGGGGCCCCATCGTTATCCGTAAGGGAAACCCGATTAATTCTGCATCATGAAATTTGACTCCAGCTCGTTCGCGGCGATCATCGAGGAGAACCTCTATACCCGCAGACTCAAGTCGATCATGAACCTGGATTGCAGCTGCCTCTACATCGCTATCACCCCCGAGCACTACGACAACGACGTGCCAAGGAGCCACTGACATCGGCCAGATGATGCCCTTGTCATCGTGATTGGATTCAACGATTGCCGCCATGTTCCGTCCAATGCCGATCCCGTACGATCCCATGACTAGCGGTCTCGCTTTACCCTCTTCGTCAAGAACGGTAGCCCCCAGAGCCTCAGAATATTTGATGCCGAGCTTGAATATGTGGCCCACTTCGATCACTCGCTCGATTTCCATAGGGGCGCTACACGACAAGCAAGGATCTCCGGCCTCCACTTTGCGAACATCTAGCCAGGATTCCAGTGCGATGTCGCGAGTGACATCCACGCCACGAAGATGGAAATCGTCTTCATTCGCACCAGTAGTCATGTTGCAGCGACCCTCCAAAGCCGGATCCGCCACAATCGACAATCCGGATACGCCAACCGCTCCCAAGCTGCCGGCACCAGCTCCCAGCAATTCACGGATTTCATCTTCATGGGCTGGTCGTACATTCTGGGTACCAAGACCGTCAATCAGCTTCTGCTCCATCAGCTCATGGTCGCCACGCAGCAGCACAAGGAGGGGCTGACCATCCACTATGTATACAAGTGTCTTTATTTGCCGAACATCGGAGGCAAATTCGAAAGCTTCAGCGAGTTCAGAAATAGTGCGAATACCGGGTGTCGAAAAACGTTCAGGATCCCTCGACCACGTCTCATCCGTAACCTGCTGAAAATGCGACACCGCCTTCTCCAAATTAGCGGCGTAGTCGCCGTTCGGACATTTCACAATGTGATCCTCACCTACAAGCGACGGGACCATAAACTCGATAGATTCTGTACCTCCCATGACTCCTGAACTGGCATCGACTGGAACCGCACTCATCCCAAACCGTTCAAATATGCGACTGTACGCATCGAAATGCGCATCGAACTGGACATCGAGCCCTTCAGTGTCTACATCGAAGCTGTAGGAATCCTTCATAACAAACTCACGCACTCTCAACAACCCGGCCTTAGGGCGCGGCTCATCGCGAAACTTGGTCTGCAGGTGATACCAAAGCTGAGGTAGTTGCTTGTAAGAAGACATCTCTACAGCAAGATGAGAGAAAATCTCCTCATGAGTGATCGCCAATAACAGATCAGTTCCCCGACGATCTTGAAATTTGACAAGGATTCCTTCCACGTCATCCCATCGACCGGTTCGCTTCCAAATCTCTCCGGGATGCACCACCGGCAGTGAAAACTCTTGACCGCCGATACGATTCATTTCATCACGGATAATGTCCGAGAGCTTGGTGGCAACGCGAAAACCAGCTGGCAACAACGAATACGACCCTGCCATAAGCTGGCGAATGAAACCGCCGCGCATAAGAAGGCGGTGGCTCACAGCCTCGCTATCTGCAGGGTCCTCTCGCAAAGTTGGAATAAAGGCGTTAGACCAGCGCACGCGGCATCTCCTCTCGAAGCTAGAAAACGATAGCGGTGTCTTCTCTGTTTACAACGGGTCTAATCATTACGGGCAACATCAGCAACGACAGTCCGCTTGTGTTCGACGTCATTTACATCACCACGGAATGCCCGCAATTCAATCGCTTCCTCCCGAGCTATCGTATCCGCAGAGATGTCGGCCGATGCCAATCGCGCCTCGACTCCCTCATCTACGAGACGCCTGGCCTCATCAAGCAAAGCTTCTACCATCTCCTCTTCCGGAACCACGCGAACCACACGCCCCTTGATAAACAAGTGGCCACGTCCCCGTCCTGCGGCAATGCCAATATCTGCTTCACGAGCCTCTCCAGGACCGTTGACTACACACCCCATTACAGCAACTTGAATCGGCAGATCTTCTGCCTCGAGCGCGTCCCTCGCGTCCTGAGCCACCTTGATAACGTCAACTTCGGCGCGTCCGCAAGACGGGCAAGCGATGAGATCCAAGCCACTACGCTCGCGCAATCCAAGGAACTCAAGCAATTGCCGGCCAGCAACCGCCTCCTCCACCGGATCGGCCGTCAGCGAAAAGCGAATAGTGTCGCCGATTCCCTCAAGCAATAAAGTTGCAATTCCCGCTACAGATTTGATTAGCCCGCTAGGAGGGGGCCCGGATTCAGTAACGCCGAGGTGAAGTGGATATTCGGTCGAGTCAGCGAGCAGTCGATAGGACTCAACCATTGTCGGCACATCTGAATGCTTCACCGAAATCTTGATCTCGTGAAATCCCACGTCTTCGAGATAACCGATCTCTTTCATAGCCGAAGCGACAAGAGCCGGCGCGGTCGGACCACCATATTGCGACAAAATATCCTTATCTAGAGACCCAGCATTCACACCAACACGAATCGGGATGCCCGCATCCTCTGCGGCTGCAGCCACAACCTTGATGTGTGATTCTTCTCGAATATTTCCTGGGTTAAGACGAAGAGCGGCCACACCGGCCTCAATCGCGGC
>CAJWGC010000032.1 GCA_913031525.1 uncultured Acidimicrobiia bacterium
CGTCATGTACGCGTAGGAGCCGCGGGCGAACGGGTCGTCGTGCCAAGACGTGATCGCAACGCTCGTCGGTTCGACGACGCGATCGCCGTAGAGCCGGCGAAGCTGCGTGAGGATGTCGGCGACGATGCGCTCGGCATCCCATTCCGCGACCTCACGCGCAGTGGGGCCGGCAGCGAATGTCAGCAGGGTCGGCGTGCCGTGCAGCGCGGTCAGGTCGTACCACGAGTGCCAGGCCCGCCCTTCGGGGCCCTGCTGACGAATCGCGTACACACCCTCATCCCAGAACTTCGTCGGGAAGCGGAGGAACACCTTTTCGAACGCGTTCATCGTGAGGCGGCTGAGCGCACCGGCGACCGGTTCAGGCAGCGGAGGGTGGATGACGAAGTCATCGGACTGCAACACGCCCACCGGCACGGTGACAACTCCCGTGGCGCCGCCGAACACGCCCCGGTCTGTCGAGACGACGACCCCGTCATCCGACCACTCCACCCGCGTCACGACATGCTCGAGGCGGATATCGAGCCCCGCGGACAGCCGCGTAGCGAGAACGTCGAGCATGAGATATAAGGCCACCGAGCCCGCCAACAAAAATATCGATCTCTGTATGGACCGTCACTCCGGCAGAGCCAAACGATACGAACCTGTAGCAATCTCGTCCGCCGCGAATAGTCGAGGAATATTCAATCACTAGTGCAGATCCGGTCTGATACTCAGCAATCTCCCATTCAACATTTACCGGTCTTCCCATAAACTGAAATCGCGTCTTGCCGGTTGAGGCCGGGCCTGGAGGCCTGTCGGTGACGACGCTGATAGAACTAGACCGCCAAACCGGCTCGTTTCCCCGGTCTGCTATGAAGGCAAACGCTTCATCTGCCGTCCGATTGATATAGACCTTGTTCTCGACTCTCAAAGTGCAGCTTCGAACTACCAGCAAAGACAGATGAACATCATCCGCCACTCACCGCGGGGAGAAAATGGACTTCGGAATCCTCTTCCACCGGTTCATATAACGCTCGGCTCATAATCTCGCCGTCGATGGCAACCGCAATGCCTGAACGAAGCTTCTCTCCGATACCAGGGAACCGCTGATCCAGCTCAGTAATGATCTCGCTGACGTTTGTCCCTTTGACGACGAACTCATTAGCTCCATTCGCAAAAGAACGAAGACTCGCCATCAAAAAAACGTGAGGCATCAGTCCTCGTTATCCATAAGTGCCTTGACAATACGAGTAGGCGACATAGGAAGGTCGGTAATGCGCTTACCCGTTGCATCGGATATCGCGTTTGCTACCGCCGCCATCGGTGGAACAATGCCCACTTCGCCGACACCCCTCACACCGTAAGGATGATTGGGATTGGGAACTTCAACGATGACCGTGTCGATCATCGGGAGATCCGACGCCACCGGAATTCGGTAGTCAAGAAAACCAGGATTTTCCATCACGCCATCGTTGTTATAGATGTATTCCTCGTTAAGCGCCCAGCCTATGCCCTGAGCGACACCCCCTTGCATTTGGCCCTCGACGTAACTGGGATGGATCGCCCGACCTGCATCTTGAGCAGTCGTATATCGAAGGATCTTGACCGCACCAGTCTCAGTATCTACTTCAACGTCACACAATTGCGTCGAAAATGCCATTCCGACACCCCGAGCGTTGACCGCGGCCGACGCAGTGACCGGTCCACCTGTATCGGCAGCGCCGTCGGCAATCTCTTCTATCGTCAAAGGTGAATGCGCACCAAGGACGTGCTGAGCCTGCCCGTCGACCCACTCAACTTCACTCTGGTCAACTCCCCACACTTTGGCCGCCCGTTCACTCAGTAGACCGACCACTTTTCGACATGCTTCTACTACAGCCATCCCCGTAGCGAAAGTCACACGACTTCCCCCGGTCACATCCGTGAAACCAACCGATTCAGTATCAGCGACTACAGGACGAATCCGATACACGTCGATACCCAACTCTTCTGCAGCCATCTGCGCCATTGCAGCTCTGCTCCCACCGATATCAGGGCTTCCCGTGACAACCACTGCTGTACCGTCTTCATTAATGTTCACCGTGGCGCTTGATTCCAATCCCCCGTTGAACCAGAAACCGCTGGCTATTCCGCGGCCCTGATTCGGTCCGAGTGGCGTCTTGTAATGCGGATGATCCTTGATTGCCTCCAAGGTCTCGATAAAGCCGACTCGACGAAATTTCGGTCCATAAACAGCCCTGGCGCCTTCCTTAACAGCATTACGTAACCGAAGATCAATGGGATCGATACCCAACTCATCAGCTATTTCATCCAGAACAGTCTCCGACGCGAAGGCAGCCATTGGAGCACCAGGAGCTCGATAGGCCGTCACCTTGGCAGTGTTCGTAACAACGTCGTAACCCTCGATCAGAAAGTTTTCGATCACGTAGGGCGTCAAAATGCAATCGCATCCCGGCCCCACCGGCGAACCCTTGAAAGCCCCCGCGGTGTATGCCAGCCAGGCTTGAGCCGCTGTGATCTTTCCGTCCTTATCGGCTCCGATCTTGACCCGAATCCGTGTCGCTGATGTCGGTCCGGAAGCGCGAAATACTTCGTCACGGCTCATGACTAGCTTCACAGGTCTTCCCGCCTTAGCAGACAGCATGACGGCAAGTGGTTCTAAGTAGATCGTGGTCTTGCCGCCAAATCCCCCGCCTATCTCGGCGGGAATGACCTTGATCTGAGACGGCTCCCAACCCAGCACCTTGGCCGTCTGTGTTCTGACTAGAAAATGACCTTGCGAGGAGCACCAGACCACTGATCTTCCGTCCTCACCGGTGTCAGCAACAACGGCGTGAGGCTCGATGTAGCCCTGATGAACAGCCTTGGTGGTGAATTCGCGTTCCACGACAACATCCGCTTGAGCAAATCCGGCATCAAGATCTCCGCCTTCATGCAACTCTCGGCTAGCGATGTTGGTTTCCCCCATCGAGGTCGAAACTCCCTTCGTAATCAGATCGTCATGAAGGATGGGCGCATTCTCAGCCATAGCTTCATCCACGGTGAGTACGTATGGCAGGGTTTCGTACTGGATCTCAATAGCCTCTGCAGCCATTCTGGCGGCGGTGCTCGAGGTTGCCGCAATCGCAGCTACCGGATGCCCTTCGTACAGTACTTTGTCTCGAGCAATCACATTCCTCGAAAGGTCGCGATAGTCCACGACTCCTTCTCCAGCGTCAGCTGAATCATCGTGGCCTATGACTGGAAAGTCTGCTCCGACCACGATTGCCTTGACGCCGTCAATTAATTCAGCACGCGAAGTGTCAATCGACACGATATTTGCGTGGGGATGAGGCGACCGGACAACAACACCAACAAGCATTCCTGGAAGTGCTAAATCAGCTCCATAACGAGCTCTTCCGGTTACTTTGTCTAGTCCATCATGACGGACTGGACGAGTACCTACCCATTTGTATTCAGGTTGCGTTGTCGTCACATTGTCTCCCTGATATCGGCAGCCGCGCTGAGGATGGACCTCACGATCTTGTCGTATCCGGTGCAGCGGCATAGGTTTCCCGCTACCGCGTATCGCACTTCTTCTTCAGTTGGATCTGGGTTCTTGTCAAGCAGCGACTTAGCTGCAACAAGGAACCCCGGTGTGCAGATACCGCATTGCAAAGCGGCGCCTTCTAGAAAACTCTGCTGCAGCGGATGGAGTTGATCCCCTTCAGCAAGACCTTCGACTGTAGTCAGCGACCTTCCTTCGACTTCAGGGGCGAACACAAGGCAAGAACATGTGAGCATGTCGTCAAGGATCACGGAACATGCACCACAATCCCCCGTAGAGCATCCCTCTTTGACGCCAATCAACTGAACCTCGTCTCGTAACGCATCAAGAAGTGTCTGACCATCAAAGGCAAGAAATTCAACCTCATCTCCATTGATAGTGCAGGTCACATGAGTACGACTCATTGGCTACCTCCAGCTCGCTGTGCTGCTGCTGCAACAACACGCTTTGTCAGAACACCGACAACATGACGGCGAAAATCGGCGGTTCCTCGTTTGTCAGTAATCGGACTTCCCCTTTCGGAGGCTGCTGTAGCAATCTCGTCAAGTAGATCATCGTCGATCACTCTTCCAGCTAAAGCGGCTTCTGCCTCATCCACTCTCAACACCGTTGGAGCAACCGCGCCAATTGCAATACGGGACGATTCCACAACTCCATCCTCGGCGAGCGTGACACGAGCAGCCGCTCCTACGACTGCAATATCCATTTCGGTCCTTGGAATGAACCGCAAGTAGGCGTCGGCCGTTCTGAGCGGTGGCCTTTCGACCAGTAGTTCGAGAAGAAATTCACCGGGAGCCAAACAGGTCGAACCTGGACCGATCGCAATATCGGACACTGGAACCATCCTGGTCCCCTCACTCGTAGCTATCACTCCGACTGCTCCGTTGACGATCATTGCAGGAACTGTATCCGCTGCTGGCGAAGCGTTACAGAGATTGCCGCCGAGAGTGGCACGGCTCTGAATCTGGTCGGAACCGATCAGCGCTGCCGCTTCTGTCATTCCAGGAAAATCCACTGCTAAGTCAGGATTGCTTGACAGCTGTGCCGCCGACACCGCGGCGCCAATCACCCATGTATTCCCTTCTACGCGCATATTGACAAGACGCGGTATGCGTTTGAGATCTACAGTCAACGGTGGCTGCTTCCGTCCAGCGCGAATCTGTGGGATGAGATCTGTGGCACCAGCAAAAACCTGAGCCTCCTCGTCAGAAGCCAACAGATGCTGTGCTTCTTCGACCGTGACCGGAGCTGCATATTTCACTGACTGGGTTCCTTCCACTCATCTACGATGATGCGATGGCCCAACGTAGTCGGAAAGCCATCGCGTTGATCTACTAGGAAACAAGTTACCATCGCTATTCAACGGATTTATTGTCGAATATGCCATCACCCAAATTAACTCTTGCCGAAGGCGTTTATCAACGCTCATCCGATTCGGTCGATCAACCCCTTTCCCTCTCCGGTCTTAACAAGGCCGATTTGGGCGCTGCCGCTGCAATGATCGAAAGAATCCTAGGTTCGACTCCGACCTTGCAGGCACCCAAACTCAGTAAACGCTGGGATCGTTCGGTATACGTTAAATACGAGAATATTTCACCAGTGAGATCGTTCAAAGCGCGCGGCGGACTAGCGGCAATCTCAGATCTTGTCTCCAATAAAGACTCCTCCGGAGTCACCACAGCTTCGACCGGAAATCATGGGCAAGGCCTCGCTTTCGCAGGAGGCGAGTTCGAAGTTCCGGTGGAGATTGTTGTCCCCGAAAACGCCGAACAAGCGAAAGTGGACGCGCTCAAAGATCTTGGCGCGACACTCAAGATCCACGGTAAAAACCTCAGCGAGGCACAAATTTATGCCGCGAAGCTCGCTGCTCGAAACGGAGCAGTGTTTATAGAAGATGGAGATCACCTGGGATTGATGAAAGGTGCTGCCTCGGTCTTGTCCGAAATGGTCCGGCAGGCACCTGACCTCGAAACAATCATCGTTCCGGTAGGAGGAGGAAACCTGATCTCCGGCGCTCTCATTGCCGCGTCGTACGCGGCACCGCACCTTACGATTGTAGGGGTCCAGTCCTCAGCCGCACCGGGCGCGACCAATAGTTGGATTGCTGGCGAGACCGCGACAGCCGAATGTAGGACTTTCGCCGGAGGATTAGCCACCGAATACCCAGGAGCCGCTTCTCTCAAAGTCATGAACGCACTGCTCGAAACAATGATCCTTGTCTCCGATGCCGATCTATGGAAAGGCATCGCCACAGTGTTCGACACAACAGGGGCAGCAGTGGAGGGTGCAGCTGCCGCAGGAGTCGCGGCAATGGACAGATTCGGCTCAGAGATCCCTGGAAATACAATAGGAATCTTACTGACTGGCGGCTGGATCAACAGGAACGATCTCTTACGATCCATCGATACGAGTCGCGCTTGAAGGAAAGAACACCGCCCAAAATCAACAGCATTACTGTGGCCCACTCGCTCAATGGAATGCGCCGTGTTTCCTTACAGGCTGAAAGAGATCGCTGATCTAAACCTCGCAGAATTTCATCGCGAGACCATCAGAGCTGTGAATGGTGACATCTCAGAACACAACGGCATGCTGATGTTCGCGAGTTCTCTTAAACAAGCGACCCCGGCAATGGTTAACGGTGCAATACCGTTGCACCGAACACTAGATCCGCGTCATGCTCTTCTCGCTACTATCCGATTCTTCGCCACACGACGTCATGGCTTCACGCTTATCTTGCGCGAGACAGACCAGGATCTAGAAAAAGCTTCAATCGACAGCGGCCTCAAACTGACGCACCAAGAGCCCGCAATGATCTTAAAGAAACGTCCCATACCTTCACCCTTGCCGGACAGTTGCGAAATTCGACAGGTCGTAGATTCTCTCGACGTACTCGCATTTCACCGAATAGCAGTAACTGGACATGCCTCCAACAAGATTGCACGCAAAGCGGTAGACCTGTTGTTGTCGCGTCAGCAAGCACTCATCGGAGTCAACAAAGCGGCGTTCGTCGCCTACAAAGAAGGAAGTCCAGCTTCATGTGCCATGACACTCGTTAGCCACGGTGCCGCCTTCATCGGATGGGTAGCGACTGATCCCAACTACCGAAAACACGGACTTGGCACTGCCGTCACACTGGCAGCAATAGAGGCTGGATTTGCGATGGGAGCACAAGTTGCTTCTCTCCAAACATCCGCAATGGCCCGATCGATCTACGAGCGTATCGGTTTCATCGAAATCGGACGCTACCGGGAGTACACCGCAGAATCGAAAGTGCTCGTCGATCATGAAAAAAATTAATCAGACTGCGTTACCAAAAATCTCTGTATGGGGGGGTTTGTTCATCGTCAGCATCGGATGGGGTACGGGGGGAACAGCCATTCGATACCTGTATAACAACGGAGAGGCGCCGTTCACCCTTATAGCGGTGCGTACCATCATCGCTGCGTTAGCTCTGATCGTATTTCTCGCTTTCTGGAATCCTGAGATTCCAAAGGATCCCCTTACTTGGAAAGTGGGGGCAGTACTCGGAGTCTCCTACCTATGTGCCTTTAGTTGCTTCGTTGCCATGCTTGGACATGCCTCAGCTGGCTTCGCTGGCTTATTCGGTGGACTTTCCCCCTTGACAACGGCAGTTTGGGCGGCATATATCTTTAGAGATCAACGTTTGCAAAAAAAGACGATGATGGGACTGCTACTTGGGGGCATGGGGATCCTCGTCCTAGCGTTGAACAACGACAGCGGACTTGCTATTGCCGGCCGCCCGATAATCGCTCTCGGATTTGGAATCATCTCCGTCACCTTGATTGGCTTCGGTGTCGCCTACTCGAATCGCCACGCCGAGGCAGTAGATGCCGCCCAACTGACTGCCATCCAAATGTCAATCAGTTCTGTCCTATCGATACTCCTGGCCTATCTGATCGAAGGTGGTTCGTTCTCTTACTCAGCGGGTAGCTGGCTAGCTGTGGCGTACCTAGGGATTATTGCCACAGCTATGCCCTTTGTGCTGTTTCTCATCATCCTTCGCCAAACCATGGCTATTCGAGCATCCCTCGTAGGCTATTTGATTCCCGTCATTGCCGTAACCTCAGGGTTGCTGATCCTCGACGAGAAACTCCAGTGGGGAATTATCGGTGGAGGTGCTCTCATCCTCATGGGCCTCTTGATAGCGAACCGATCAGAGCTTCATCATGAAAATAATTTGCTCGGTAGATAGCGATCAAATGGGGCTCTGAGACAGCTTCGGACTAAGTTCTCAACAGACGCAACGGAACCTCGAGAAAGAGTCCAGCCGTGAGCTATCGATTTGACCTCTCGGGACGACGGGCGATCGTTACCGGCGCAGCTCGCGGTCTCGGATTGCAAATGGGAATAGGCCTGGCAGAGGCTGGCGCGGAGGTTTGGGCTCTCGACGTCCTAGACGATCAATTTGACGAGGCATCACAAACCGTCGACGAGGCAGGCTTATCAATCGTTTTTCGTAGTTGTGACGTCACTAAAACATCTGATGTAGCTGCAGTCGCGGCAGCAGCAAATGACGGAAAAGACCTGATCCTTGTTAACAACGCAGGCATAGGAGAGCGCAGTCCGATGATGGACTTGCCTCGCGAGGAGTGGAATAGAGTCCTCGACGTCAACGCCTATGGAATGTTTCTTTGTGCTCGCGATTTTGGGTCCATCATGCTCCAGAAGGGCCACGGCTCGATTGTCAACATCGCCTCGGTGTACGGATTTTTAGGTGCCGACAGCCGACTCTACGTAATGGGGGACGAAAACCCCATGTCGTCGGCCTACGCGACAAGTAAAGGAGGAGTCATCGCACTCACCCGGTCACTAGCCGTAGCCTGGGCAAACCGAGGAGTCAGAGTTAACTCAATCTCTCCCGGAATGTTCCTCACCGAAAAAACTACCGACATCGCCGACGAGGAGGGCAAGAAAAGAATCCTCGAACGAACCCCGATGGCTCGATTCGGTAGACCTGAGGACCTCATCGGTGCTGTCGTATACCTCGCATCAGACGCTTCTTCGTTTGTAACCGGCCATAACCTCGTCGTAGACGGTGGTTGGTCAGTTTGGTGATCTCATGAATCCGGAGGAAGTTCGCAATCTGTATCCACTGCTAGCAGAACGAGCATTCTTATTTAGCGGAGGCCTGGCGCCGGCTTCGTTAAGAACGAAGCAAGCGATTGAGCGCTTCACCAACGAACTCACGTTTGAAACGGCTGAACGTTATAAAAATCTCAATGAGGAATACCGAATTGTCCAACAATTATTCGCTGGCCTAATAGGGGCCGATCAATCTGAGATCGTCATCACAGATACAACAGCGGCTGGCTCCAACCTTGCCGTAGAAATGATCGAAAGATCCCCAGGCACCAACGTGGTTGTAGATCACTTCGGTTACGGATCCTCGATTTATCCGTGGAAACTTCCTTCGAGACAGCACATCGAGTTGCGTTTCGTCGCGCCTCGAGCACGAACCATTCACATCGACGATTTGGCAGCTGCAGTGGACAACGACACTATCGCTATCAGCGTTTCTCATGTCTCGGAAATGACGGGGTTTCGACATGATCTCGAAACTATCGGGACACTTGCCGCTGACTATGGAGCAGCTCTCCTGGTCGACGCGATGCAATCGGCCGGCGCCCTGCAAATCGATGTACATTCCGCTGGAGTGCACTTCTTGTCTTGCGGTGCAATGAAGTGGCTCCTCGGCTCATCTGGAGTTGGGTTCTTCTACTGCAACGAGCAGTACCTCCAAGGCTTACCGCCACGGGCAGGGATTACGGGGTTCGCATCTCAGACTGTGCCGTGGCCGGAACGCACTCTCGAACCTGAAACCGGTGCCGATCGCCTTCGACTCGGAGCGCCCAATCTGATAGGCCTTGCCGCTACCAAACCAGGACTCGAGATCTTGCACGAAACTGGAATGCAAACAGTCGAACGTCACGTGTTAGACCTCTCCGGCTATTGCATTGATCAACTGCAATCCCGGGATCTGACAGTCTTGACACCTACACCAGAGCATCTTCGAGCCGGGATAGTCGCCATCGAATTAGAGAACGCTTCAGAAGTATGCTCGCACATGGCTTCTCGTGGTGTTGACGGCTGGTCGTACGGCAACATGCTGCGTGTGGACCCACACATCTTCAACAACCGAGGCGACATCGATCGATTCTTGGCAGCTCTAGATGAATCCTCGCGATGATCTATCAGCAAATAAACGATTCTCTAAAAAGAGATTCGTCGCAAAATTAACAATTCAAAATTAGCCACCCCTGCTTTGCCCTCGCACCGCGATTACGATACGCGCACTGTGGAAGTCCTCGACCGAAACGTTTTAATCGATCTCTACGAACGTATGGTCAGAATTCGGTTCTTCGAGGAAAAAGTCCAGGAGCTGCATGGACTTGGCAAGCTACCTGGCTTCGTTCATCTCTACATCGGTGAAGAGGCCGTTGGAGTCGGAGCGGGCGCCGCCCAGCAAGCGCATTTCGATCGACAAGAGCA